>NZ_WJZM01000057.1:0-37778 GCF_021609545.1 Pseudomonas sp. PA-1-6B | reverse complement strand
CTGATCAAGGGGCTGGTGGGCGGGTGGGCCTGGGCATACAGACCGGCCATGGCGCGGAAAAACTCATCGCCGACCAGTTGCCGCGCCACCGGGTAGGCGGCTGCCAAAGCATTGATCAAAGCGCTATGGACATTGTTTCGATACACCGCAAAGCGGCTCGCCGGCTCAGCACCGTTGCTGCTGAACACGCCCTCGGGGCAGGTTGCTTGCGGGGCCAGTAAAGCCTCGGCAAAAGTCTGCTGAATACTCATCGGGCCACCTGCGACAAATACCATTCGGCCTGCCGGGCCTCTGCTTGCAGCACGCTGAACGCGGGCACCTGGTTATCCCGCTCGATCAGCGTCGCTACCGCTCCGGTCCGCGTCAGCACCTGTGCGTACAGCTGCCACACGGCGTTATCGATCGGCGCGCCGTGATCATCGATCAGCAGGCGGTCGCCCAGGCTGTCGGTGTCTTCGGCAAAACCGGCCAGATGAATCTCATCCACTGCGTGCAATGGCAGGGCATCGATGTAGGCCAGCGGGTCGCGCTGGTGATTGATGCAGGACACGTAGACGTTGTTGACGTCGAGCAGCAGGCCGCAACCGGTACGGCGGACGATCTGGCTGATGAAGTCGGTTTCGTCCAGGGTAGAGCGTTCGAACTGCAGGTAAGTGGAGGGGTTTTCCAGCAGCATCGGTCGCTTGAGTGCGCTCTGTACCTGATCCACGTGTTCGCATACCCGCTCCAGGGTGCAGGCGTCGTAGGCCAGGGGCAGCAGGTCGTTGAGAAACACCGGGCCGTGGCTGGACCAGGCCAGGTGTTCGGAAAAAGACTGGGGTTGATAGCGTTCGATCAGCGTGGCCAAGCGTGCCAGGTGCTCGCGATCCAAGGGGGCTTCGCCGCCGATGGACAGGCCGACGCCGTGCAGTGACAGGGGGTACTGCGCACGAATCAACCCCAGGTAGTGATGAAACGGGCCGCCGGCCACCATGTAGTTTTCGGCGTGTACTTCGAAGAAACCGATGTCGGGGCGGGTCTCGAGCACCTCGGTGAAGTGCTCGGTCTTGAGCCCCAGCCCGGCCCGATAGGGGAGGCCGGGCACCTGAGCCGGTGAGACCGCGTGTTGGGCTGTAAGCGTCATCATCAGTACTCAGGCTGCGCGGGGTTCAGGATTTGGCGGTGAAGGCCGCTTCCTGGCCAAAACCGGTCGGCGAGGTGGTGCTTGGGGTCTTGGTGCAAGTGCCGGCGGGTACCAGCTTCCAGGCATTGGCCTGGTCTTTGGTTTTGGAGGTGCCAGCGCAGGAAGTACCGGCGCCTGCGGCGCAGTCATTCTTGCCGGCTTCAGCCACGCCGAAGCATTTCTGCATGTCGTCGGCCGCGTGGGCGGTGGTGGTCAGGGCGGACAGGCTCAGGGCAGAACCAAGGGCCAGGACGAGGGTGGCAGCGGACAGTTTGGTGGTCATGGTGTGTCTCCAGCAGTGGTTGAATGCGCAGGCTTGATTGCCTGCATGCACCACTAGAGAAAGGGGGAGGGAATTCGTTACAAAGCCATCGAAAAAAACTGCAAACAACACCTGTTTAATGACTTATACAAAGCAAATGTGGGAGTCGGGCTTGCCCGCGATGCAAACGCCTCGGTTTTTCAGATACACCGGGGTGATGCTATCGCAGGCAAGCCAGCTCCCACACAAGCCAGCTCCCACTCTGAACTCACTCTTTCTTAGCCGCCGAGGTACGCCTCCCGCACCTTCGGATCGGTCAGCAATTGCTCACCCGTACCCTGCATCACCACCCGGCCATTCTCCAGCACATAGGCACGGTCAGCGATTTTCAGCGCCTGGTTGGCGTTCTGCTCCACCAAAAACACCGTCACACCGTCCTTGCGCAGCTGTTCGATGATGTCGAAGATCTGCTGGATGATGATCGGTGCCAGGCCCAGGGAGGGCTCGTCCAGGAGCAATAGCTTGGGCTTGCTCATCAGCGCCCGGCCGATGGCAAGCATTTGCTGCTCGCCGCCGGACATGGTGCCGCCGCGCTGGCTGAAGCGTTCCTTGAGGCGGGGGAACAGGTGCAGCACCTTGTCCATTTGTTCCTGGTAATCGCCCTTGTCGGTAAAGAACCCACCCATGGCCAGGTTCTCTTCCACGGTCAGGCGCGAAAACACCCGACGGCCTTCCGGCACCACCGCAATGCTCTTGCGCATGATCTCGGCGGAGTGCTTGCCCACCAGTTCTTCACCCATGTAGCGGATGCTGCCACTGTAGGCTTGCGGCGAACCGCACAAGGTCATCAGCAAGGTCGATTTGCCGGCACCGTTGGCACCGATCAGAGTGACAATCTCACCCTGGCGCACTTCCACATTGACGCTGTGCAGGGCCTGGATCTTGCCGTAGAAAGTGGAAACGTTTTCGAATTGCAGCATTTTACGCTTCCCCCAAGTAGGCTTTGATCACTTCAGGATTGTCGCGGATCTGCTCCGGCGTCCCGTTGGCCAGCGGCGTACCCTGGTTGATCACCACGATGTGGTCGGAGATGCTCATGACCAGCTTCATGTCGTGTTCGATCAACAGCACCGTGGCGTTGTTTTCCTCACGCAGCACACTGATCAGCGCCTTGAGGTCTTCGGTTTCCTTGGGGTTCAGGCCCGCGGCAGGTTCGTCGAGCATCAGGATGCGCGGGCGGGTCATCATGCAACGGGCGATTTCCAAGCGACGTTGCTGGCCGTAGGCGAGGGTACCGGCCGGGCGGTTGGCGAACTCGGTCAGGTTGACCTTGTCCAGCCAGTACGCCGCGTATTCCATAGCCTCGCGCTCGCTCTTGCGGAACGCCGGGGTCTTGAACAGGCCGGCGAAGAAGTTGGTGTTCAAGTGACGGTGCTGGGCGATCAACAGGTTCTCGACCGCCGTCATGTCCTTGAACAACCGCACGTTCTGGAAGGTACGCACCACGCCTTTGCGGGCGATTTCGTGGCCGGCCAGGCCCTGTATGGGTTGGCCGTCCAGCAGGATGCTGCCACCGCTCGGCTTGTAGAAACCGGTGAGGCAGTTGAACACCGTGGTCTTGCCGGCGCCGTTGGGGCCGATCAGCGCTACCACTTGTTTCTCTTTGACGGTCAGGGCCACGCCATTGACCGCCAGCAAACCGCCGAAGCGCATGCTCAGGTTTTCGACTTTCAGGATCTCGCGGCTCATTTGCGCAGCTCCATGTGTGGACGTTGCATGGGCAGCAGGCCTTGAGGGCGCCAGATCATCATCAGCACCATCATGGCGCCGAACATCAACATGCGGTATTCGCTGAACTCACGCATCATTTCCGGCAGCAGGATCATCACGATGGCCGCCAGGATCACGCCCAGTTGCGAGCCCATGCCACCCAGTACCACGATGGCGAGAATGATCGCCGACTCGATAAAGGTGAACGATTCCGGTGTCACGAGGCCTTGGCGAGCGGCGAAGAAGCTGCCGGCAAAACCGGCGAATGCAGCGCCCAGGGTGAATGCGGAAAGCTTGATGATGGTCGGGTTCAGGCCCAGGGCACGGCAGGCGATTTCATCTTCGCGCAGCGCTTCCCACGCACGGCCGATGGGCATGCGCAGCAGGCGGTTGATCACGAACAGTGCCGCCAACGCCAAAAGCAGCGCCACAAGGTACAGGAACACCACTTTGCTCACCGGGTTGTAGGCAATCCCGAAGTACTCGTGGAAGGTCTGCATGCCTTCGGCGGCGGTGCGGTCGAACGACAGCCCGAAGAACGTCGGCTTGGGAATGCTGCTGATACCGTTGGGGCCACCGGTGATATCGGTGAGGTTACGCAGGAACAGGCGAATGATTTCGCCGAAGCCCAGGGTCACGATGGCCAGGTAGTCACCGCGCAGGCGCAGCACCGGGAAGCCCAGCAGGAAGCCGAACGTGGCCGCCGCCATACCCGCCAATGGCAGGCAGATCCAGAAGCTCCAGCCCAGGTAATGCGAGAGCAGCGCGTAGGTGTAGGCACCCACGGCGTAGAAGCCCACATAACCCAGGTCGAGCAGGCCTGCCAGGCCCACCACGATGTTCAGGCCCAGGCCCAGCAACACATAGATCAGGATCAGCGTGGCAATGTCGACCGCGCCGCGCGAGCCGAAAAACGGCCAGATCAGCGCCGCGATGATCAACCCGATGATGATGTAGCGCTGGGTGCGCGGCAGGGTCAGAAATTGGCTGACCTTGGGCGACACCAACGGGCCACGGTTGCCCTTGAACAAGGCACCGACCTGCTGGGTGAACAGTACACGCAGGAACATCAGCACCGAACACAGCGCGATGACGGTCAGGGTGACGGGCCCGGTGCCATGCACTTCCAGGTTGATGCCGACAATGCTCAGCTTGAGACCGAGTACCGGAAAGGCCACGGCCCATACCAGCAAGGCGCTGAAAAACGCCGATTTAAGATATCTGCTCATACTTTCTCAACCTCCGGACGGCCCAGGATGCCGGTCGGACGGAACAACAACACCAGAACCAACAGGCCGAACGCGACGACGTCCTTGTACTGGTCACCGAAGATATCGGCGCCAAAGGCTTCGGCCACCCCCAGCACCAGCCCGCCGAGCATGGCGCCCGGGATACTGCCGATGCCGCCCAATACCGCTGCGGTAAAGGCCTTGAGACCCACCAGGAAACCGGCGTTGGGGTTGATCACGCCGTATTGCATGCTCAGCAACACGGCCGCCACGGCCGCCAGCGCAGCACCAATGACGAAGGTCAGGGCGATGATGTTGTTGGTGTTGATGCCCAGCAGGTTGGCCATCTTGATGTCTTCGGCGCAGGCCCGGCAGGCGCGCCCCAGACGGGAGCGGGAGATGAACAGCGTCAGGCCCAGCATGGCCACCAGGGTGACCACGAAAACCAGAATCTGCATGTACGAAATCAGCACTTCTTGTGCGCCACCCGGGCCGAAGGAGATGCTCCCCGGAATCAGGTTGGGAATGGACTTGTCCTTGGAGTCCTGGGACAGCAATACGGTGTTCTGCAGGAAAATCGACATGCCGATGGCAGAAATCAGCGGGATCAAACGGTTGCTGCCCCGCAGGGGACGGTAGGCAACCCGCTCGATGCTGTAGCCATAGGCACTGGTTACGATGATCGACGCCAGGAACGCAGCGGTCATCAATAGCGGCAGGGAGTGGATCCCCATCATGGCCAGCCCGGCAAGGGCGATGAAGGCCACGTAGGAACCAATCATGTACACCTCGCCATGGGCGAAGTTGATCATTCCAATGATGCCGTAAACCATTGTGTAGCCAATGGCTATCAAGGCATAGGTGCTGCCAATGGTCAGGCCATTAACCAGCTGTTGGAAAAAATGATAGATCTCAGGCATTACAGCGCTCCTAAAAACCCGATACGCATTTCACTGGTGGAGTCATTTCCGGCTCGGTGCCCTGTTCTGTGACCAGGTTGCACAAAGCGTTTGCCAGCGAACCGCTGGTGACGGTTTTAAGATTTTCAGGTGAGCCAGCGCCCGGATCGCGGGTGACATGGCCCATAAACCTCGTAAAACAAAGCCCACTGCTTGCACAGTGGGCTTGTTGACCAGTAACGCCTGGCTTACTGAGGGGAAACTTCGGTTTTTGGTTTACCGAAGTGCCATTCGTAGACCACGAACTTGAAGTCCTTCAGGTCGCCCTTGGCGTCGAAGCTCAGGTCGCCTGTAGGGGTCTTGAAGGTACCGGCATGGATGGCCTCGGCCACTTTGGCGGTGTCTTCGCTCTTCGCAGCAGCGATACCGCCGGCGATGACTTCAACCGCCGAGTAGGCCGGGAACACGAACGGACCGGTTGGGTCCTGCTTGTTCTTGGCGAACTCTTCGACGATGGCTTTGTTGGCTGGGTCGGTGTCGAAGGACTTCGGCAGGGTCACCAGCAGGCCTTCGGAAGCGCCCTGGGCGATTTGCGAGATAGAGTCGTTACCCACGCCCTCTGGGCCCATGAACTTGGCGTTCAGGCCTTTTTCCTTGGCTTGGCGCAGGATCAGGCCCAGCTCAGGGTGGTAACCGCCGTAGTAGACGAAGTCGACGTTGGCTTGCTTGAGTTTCTGGATGATCGAGGAGAAGTCTTTGTCGCCGGCGTTCAGGCCTTCGAAGACGGCAACCTTGGTGCCTTTTTCTTCAAGGGTCTTCTTCACGGCGCTGGCGATACCTTCACCGTATTGCTGCTTGTCGTGCAGTACGGCAACGATTTTCGGCTTCACGTGGTCGGCGATGTAGTTGCCGGCCGCTGGGCCTTGCGCGCTGTCCAGGCCGATGGTGCGGAAAATCAGCTTGTAGCCACGGGAAGTGATTTCAGGGCTGGTGGCAGCGGGGGTGATCATGATGACGCCTTCGTCTTCATAGATATCCGATGCTGGCTGAGTGGAGCTGGAGCAGAGGTGGCCAACGACGAACTTGACGCCATCATTGACCACTTTGTTGGCAACGGCCACGGCTTGTTTTGGATCGCAAGCGTCGTCGTATTCCTTGGCCTCAAGCATCTTGCCGTCTACGCCGCCCTTGGCGTTGATGTCTTTGATGGCTTGCTTGGCACCCATGAATTGCATGTCGCCGTATTGCGTCACCGGACCGGTCTTGGGACCGGCGATGCCGATCTTGATGGTGTCGGCTGCGAACGAATGGCCGGCAACCCCAGCCAGGACCATAGCGGCAAACAGTTTGGAAATCTGCTTAGTAGCCTTATTCATAGTGCTCCACTCTTACTGTTGTATTTTTTATAGTTCTAGCGGCCTTGTGAGCTGCAGAACCGGATCAGATATCGCGGATATCCCCCCGGCATTGCCCTGGCAACTGTACCGGTACAGTGTAGAGCGCCGGTTGATCGCTTGAAAAGCTGGCAGCTGGGGGCAAAACCTGGGTATGTCGCTTAAGTGAAAGAAAAAGACAGAATTGCGCCGGGCTGCTAACCGCTTTCAAGGCATTCCTTGGCTTTCCTGGCAGTTTCAATCGCTACTTCATTTGCTACTGGGTTTTTCTGCCTGAGCGACGGGGCTATGATTGCGCCGATTTTTTACTCAGGTGAATTCCCATGACGCAAGAACCAAGCACCCTCTATGCCAAGCTGCTCGGTGAAACCGCCGAAATTTCCTGGAAGGAGCTTGAACCGTTCTTTGCCAAGGGTGCCCTATTGTGGGTCGATGCCGGCCTGGATTTGATCGAGGCCGCCGAAGGAATGGCCGAAGACAACCGTGACAAAGTCGCCGCCTGGCTGGCTGCAGGTGCCCTTGGCGAGGTGTCTGCGACGCGGGCATTGGACCTGGTCGAACGGGATCCAAGCTTATGGGCGGTGGTGGTCTCGCCATGGATCCTGATCCAGGAAAGGGCGGCATAAGAATGTCGCGCACGAAAAAGGTGCGTATTTTTCACGCGCTGAAGTGTGTAGCCGAGTAACCGCTGAACGCGTGATGGCACCTTGCCGTAGAGAAAGGTCACAGCCGAGGGTGACGTAAACGTCACGGGAACAGTTGAGGTCCGAAGGAATGTGTGGCGCAATTGTTTCCAGGTATGACCCGGTGTGAAGAGAAGCCGCGATCACACCATCACTCCCCGTGCCTGGGTCTCAGCGAATCGGCCTGACAATAGACGGCGGACCGATACGCCCTGGCGTCGGGTCTTTTGGCTGTGGAGCGTCGTTGTTCTCCACGCTGAGCGGATATAGCGGATTGCGCATGGCAATCCCCTGCATCACGCCGATGATGTCATTGAAAGGCACCGCCGGGCTGAGCAGGTAGCCTTGGATGTAGTCACAGCCATGCTTGAGCAGCAACTCGAACTGTGCCTGGGTTTCCACGCCTTCGGTAACCACCTGCAAGTGCAGGGTGTGGGCCATGCCGATAACCGCCTGGACAATTTCACTGTCTGCGGTGGATTTGGGAATGTCCTGGATAAACGAGCGGTCGATCTTCAAGGTGTTGAGCGGCAAGCGCTTGAGATAAGCCAGCGAGGAATAGCCAGTGCCGAAGTCATCGATGGCCAGTGACACACCCAGGGCGCGAATTTGCCGCAACAGTGCCAGGGTGCTGCTGATGTTGCCCATCAGCGCATTTTCAGTGACTTCCAGTTCAAGTCGGTTGGTGCCTATGCCGGCGAAGCGCAGGGCGTCTTCGATTTCATCGGCCAGTTCGTCACGCGCCAGGTTCAACGCCGAGCAGTTTACCGCCATGATCAACTCGGTGTAGCCCCGGTCAGACAACAGGCTCAGGTCGTGACAGGCCTGGCGCAATACCCAGTGGTCCAGCTCGGCAATCAACCCGTTGTTCTCGGCAATGCCGATAAAGCGGTCCGGGGCCAGCAGCCCGTGTTGGGGGTGTTGCCAGCGCACCAGGGCTTCAAGGCGCGTGACCTTGCCCAGCTTCATGTCGAAGATCGGCTGATAAAACAGCACCAGCTGGTTGCGCGTACGCAAGGCGGCGCGCAGTTCTTCCTCCAGTTGCAGCTCAAGGAAGGCGCGTGTTTTCAGGTTGGAGCTGAAGAAGTGCAAGCTGTTGCGCCCGGCGTCCTTGGATTGGTACAGCGCCAGGTCGGCAGTTTTCAGCAGCTCTTCGCAGGTGTGGCCGTCCTCGGGAAACAGGCTGATGCCGATGCTGGTGGTCATCACCATGCGCCGGCCAGCCAGCTCGATGGGCTCTTTCATCTTCTGCATGATGCGCTGGGCCATCTGCCGGGCTTCGTCGCGGTGATGAATAGTGATAAGGATGCAGAATTCATCGCCGCCAAAGCGTGCCACTACATCTTCATGGCTGCGTGTCGAGCCCTTGATATGCCCGGCCAGCACCGTGAGCAACTGGTCGCCCGCATCGTGGCCAAGGCTGTCATTGATGCGCTTGAAGTGATCAATGTCGAGAAAGATTACCGCCAGCATGCCTTGGCTTCGGGTTTTTTCCGCAACCTTTTCCGCGAAGATCTGATTGAAACCACGGCGGTTGAGCAGGCTGGTCAGCGCATCGAAGTGGGCCACTTGTTGCAGTGAGGCGCGGGCCTGGTCGAGTTCGCTGAGCAGCGCATTGACCCGGCGCAGGTCCCGCTCTTTGTGCTGCAGCTTTTTATCTGCCAGGGCTGCGCTGACACTACTGCCGATCACCAGCAAGGTAATTACCGCCACCGACAACCCCAGTTGAATCGGACTGCCATCCACCGGCAATGAAAGATCCGCGCCAGCGGGCACCAGCATTTGCATGGCTGCCATGCCGGTGAAATGCATGCTCAGGATCCCGGCCCCCAGTACCAGGCTGGCGGCGTATTTGAGCAGTTGGTGAAACATGCCGGTTCCGTTGCGCAGGTAGCTGGACAGCAACAATGCCGCCAGGCTGGCGCCGATGGCAATCGCCACCGAGGCCAGGAACAGCCGTGTTTCGAAGTACACCTGGGCCTGGGAGCGCATGGCCGACATGCCCACGTAGTGCATCAGCGCGATCCCCAGTCCCATCCACACCGAAGCCACCAGGTACTGATGAAAGCGCAGGTGGGTATGACTGAGGGTCTGCATGGCGAGCAGCGAGGCGATCAGGGCGATCAGCAGCGAGGCGAACGTCATGATCAATTCGTAGTGAATGGCGATGGGGGCCTGGAACGCCAGCATGCTGATGAAATGGGTCGACCAGATTCCGCCTGCCAGGCAACCCGCGCCCAGCCAGCGCCAATGGCGGCGGGCGGTGGGGTCTTCGACATGGCCCACACGTTCGGCCATGTCCAGCGTACCGAAGCCCGCCGCGCAGGCGACCAGGTACGCCAGTAGCACCAGAAAGGGGTTATGACTGCAATTGAGTAATAAATGCCCACTGTCTGGAAGGTCGGTAAAAAAGTGCTGCCCCAGCCATTCCATAGCGTATCCCGTCATAGAGCCATGTCACTGCCAGAGGCGATGACCGATGGGATCGAGTATAGAAGTCTCCGAAGATTTGCCATGAGTAATGGCGTTTTGATCTCAAATTATTTTGACATGCTTTCCATAGCGTTTGGTGCTAAGCGCTGATGGGCAGGTCGAGTTCGAAGTGTGGGGCTTCCAGCGGCGCCAGGCCGAATGCGGCACGGGCGGCATCGCAATCGACATTTTGCACACCCTGGCTCCAGGACGAGTCGAACTCACGGCATACGCTGGAGCGTTGCTCATAAATAGAGCAGCTGGTGGCCTGTCCGACTTCACCTTCAAGGCTGCAGCACCGTGCAGGTTTCTGATCGGTGCCGATCATCGCCACGCGGCTGGGGTTGATCTGCACCACCAGGTCATCGGGCACCGTGCCCCCGGACGAGGCGCACTCACCCCAGAAGAAAGACACGCGAAAGTGTGAACAGCAGGCACCGCAATTCAGACACGGACTGGCTTCGGACATGGGCGTCATCAATAAGAAAAGTAGGAGGAGGGTGCTACGAAAGGCTCGCCATTCTATCCGTGCCATCGCCATTGGGAAGAGGGGCACGCACTTATATTTTCGTGGGCAAAATCCGCTGTTGGCTGGGTGAAATCATGCCCTATCAGCTTTACGAATCATTACAGACAATCACTGCCAGCCTGACTATGTTGCAGTGACCTGAGCAGGATGCATCGGGCATCGCAGCTCTCATAACAATAAAAGAGACGGACCCATGCAGAACTCGACCCAAGCGGCGAATGCCTGGCGCATTCTGTTCCTGCTGTTCCTCGCTAACCTGTTCAACTTTTTTGACCGCACCATTCCCGCGATCATCATTGAGCCCATCCGCATGGAATGGCACCTGAGCGACTTCCAGCTCGGAATCATCGGCACCGCTTTTACCATCGTCTACGCCATTGCCGGGCTGCCGCTCGGGCGCCTGGCCGACACCGGTTCACGCAGCAAGTTGATGGGTTGGGGCCTGTTCGCCTGGAGTGGGCTGACGGCGGTCAACGGCATGGTCGGCAGTTTCTGGACCTTCCTGCTGGTGCGCATGGGCATTGGCATCGGCGAAGCCAGCTATGCACCCGCGGCCAATTCGCTGATTGGCGACCTCTTTCCCGCCCACCGCCGTGCCCGAGCCATGGGGATTTTCATGCTTGGCCTGCCGTTGGGCCTGTTGCTGGCGTTCTTTACGATCGGTGCGATGGTCAAGGCGTTCGACAGCTGGCGCGCGCCCTTCTTTATTGCGGCGGTGCCGGGTCTGATCCTTGCCGTGTTTATGTTCTACATAAAAGAACCCAAGCGTGGTGCGGCGGAAACCGTGCAAGTCTCCCAAGAGCGCGTCGACCGCCCGATCCGTCGCGTGCTGGCTGTGCCGACCTTTCTGTGGCTGGTGCTGGCCGGGTTGTGCTTTAACTTTGCCACCTATGCGTGCAACTCGTTCCTGGTGCCGATGCTGCAGCGCTATTTCCTCATGCCGTTGCAGGACGCGGCCGTCGCGACGGGTGTCATCGTCGGCCTGACCGGTTTGGTGGGCTTGACGCTGGGGGGCTGGATTGCCGACAAGATTCATCAGCGGGTCGCCAATGGCCGACTGTTGTTCGCCGCCTTCAGCTTGATCATCTCCACGGTCACCACCGCCTGGGCATTGCATGCCGGGCGTGTCGAAATCGGGGTGTTTGTCGCGCTGTTCAGTGTGGGCTGGTTGTTTGCCTACAACTTCTATACCTGCGTGTATACCGCGATCCAGGACGTGGTCGAACCACGCTTGCGCGCAACGGCGATGGCGCTGTTTTTTGCCGGGCTGTATCTGCTCGGCGGTGGCATGGGGCCAGTGGTGGTCGGGGCGTTGTCCGATCACTTTGCCCATTCGGCGATGTATGCGGCTGGGGCAGAGCAAATGACCGAGGCTTATAAAGCTGTGGGGTTGCATGACGCCATGTACCTGATTCCGGTGGCGTTGTTCCTGACCATGCTGTTTCTGTTCCAGGCTTCGCGCAGTTTTGTGCGTGACGCCAAGCGCATGAAGGATGGGTTGAGTGGGGTTGAGGTGCCGACGGCTGCGGCTACAGCTTGAGACCGGGGTGACCCCTTCGCAGGCAAGCCAGCTCCCACCTTTGACCGAGTTGGCTGAACCTTGTGTGGTTAATTGTGGGAGCTGGCTTGCCTGCGATGGCAGACTTTCAGCTGACGCCTATCTACCTGGCACCCCACAATCCAACTGTGGGAGCGGGCTTGCTCGCGAAGGCGGCCTGACAGTCAACACAGTTGGACCGGGTACATATCCGTTATTTAGGTAACGGCCACTTAGGGTTCCGCTCTGATAGCGGCTCACTTTTGAAAAAGCGCAAAAGTAAGCAAAACGCTCTTGCCCCACCACTCGGCACCTCGCTTAGGCTCGGTGTGCCCGTAATCCGCCATTGATTTGGGGGGCCGCCGCCACGCGCCATCCATGGCGCGGGGCGGCTAAACCGGCATCCCTGCCGGTTTACCCCCCAAATCCCTGTCGAATTCCGGCCAGCGTGGTTTGACGGGGCGCCTAAGATCAAGATCAAAAGCAGATCAAGAGCGGCTCGCTTCGCATCGTGGTTAGCATCGGCAGTGGCTACAAAAGTTGTGTAGATACCCATGCCTATCGGGGGCAAGCCCCCTCCCACATTTGACCGAGTTGTTTGAACTCTACTCGGTCAGTGTGGGAGGGGGCTTGCCCCCGATGAGGCCCTCAAGACCAATAAAAAGGCCCGCACTAAGCGGGCCTCCTAATTGGCTGCGGATTATCAGCCCGCCACCAACACCCGGATCGCTTCCAGTCGCAGCGCTGCCTTGTCGAGCATGGCCAGGCCTTGCTCGCGTTGATTGCGCAAGGCAACCAACTCGCTGTCACGTACGGTCGGGTTGACCGCTTGCAACGCGGTCAGGCGCGCCAGTTCTTCGTCGGTATCCGCGGCCAGGCGACGCTTGGCTTCGGCCACACGCTCGGCGTGACGCGGGGCGATCTTCTCTTCACCGGCGTTGATGCGCGGTGTGAGTTGGTCGCGCTGCGCCTGTACGAATTTGTTCGCGCTGGCCCGTGGCACGCTTTCCAGCTGGTCATTCAAGGTCACGAACGACACGCGGCCCGACAGGTCATTGCCGTTGGCATCCAGCAGGCAGCGCAAGGCGGCCGGTGGCAGGTAGCGACCCAGTTGCAGGGAGCGCGGGGCGACCACTTCGCTGACATACAGCAGTTCAAGCAATACGGTGCCTGGCTTGAGCGCCTTGTTCTTGATCAGTGCCACGGCGGTGTTGCCCATGGAACCGGACAGCACCAGGTCCATGCCGCCTTGCACCATCGGGTGCTCCCAGGTGATGAACTGCATGTCTTCGCGCGACAGCGCCTGGTTACGGTCGTAGGTGATGGTTACACCCTCGTCGTCGCCCAGGGGGAAGCTGGCGTCGAGCATTTTTTCGCTGGGCTTGAGGATCAGCGCGTTTTCCGAATGGTCTTCGCTATCGATGCCGAATGCGTCGAACAGGGTTTCCATATAGATCGGCAGGGCGAACTGGTCGTCTTGTTCGAGGATGTCCTCGACCAGTGCATCGCCTTCGCCGGCGCCGCCGGAATTGAGTTCGAGCAAGCGGTCGCGACCGGTGTGCAACTCCTGCTCCAGGCGCTCGCGCTCGGCACGGGCTTCGTCGATCAGGGCTTGCCACTCGCCGTCGTCGGCGGCTTCCAGCAGGGGCAGCAGGCGTGGGCCGAACTGATGCTGCAAGGCGTTGCCGGTCGGGCAGGTGTTGAGGAAGGCATTGAGCGCCTCGTGGTACCACTGGAACAGGCGCTCTTGCGGGCTGGTTTCCAGGTACGGCACGTGCAGTTCGATCACGTGTTTCTGGCCGATCCGGTCCAGGCGCCCGATACGCTGTTCCAGCAGGTCGGGGTGGGACGGCAGGTCGAACAGCACCAGGTGATGGGAGAACTGGAAGTTGCGGCCTTCACTGCCGATTTCCGAGCAGATCAGCACCTGGGCACCGAACTCTTCATCGGCAAAATAGGCAGCGGCGCGGTCACGCTCCAGAATATTCATGCCTTCGTGGAACACCGTGGCCGGGATGCCGGAGCGCACACGCAGGGCGTCTTCCAGGTCCATGGCGGTTTCGGCGTGGGCGCAGATCACCAGGACCTTGGTGCGCTTGAGCATTTTCAACTGGTCGATCAGCCACTCGACCCGAGGGTCGAAACGCCACCAGCGGTTCTCTTCCTCGATGTCCGGTTGCGCCTGGAAGCTGACTTCCGGGTACAGCTCGGCGTGTTCGCCCAGGGGCAGTTCGAGGTATTCGTCCGGGTTCGGTAGTGGGTAGGCGTGCAGCTTGCGCTCGGGGAAGCCTTGCACCGCGGCACGGGTGTTGCGAAACAGCACGCGGCCGGTGCCGTGGCGGTCCAGCAGTTCACGCACCAGGCGTGCGCTGGCCTCGGTGTCGCCATCGTTGACGGCGGTGAGCAGGGCTTCACCTTCGTCACCGAGGAAGCCTTGAATGGTCTTGTGCGCGGTCGGCGACAGGCGGCCCTTGTCCAGCAGCTCCTGCACGGCTTCGGCCACCGGGCGATAGTTTTCACTCTCGGCGCGGAAGGCTTGCAGATCGTGGAAGCGGTTCGGGTCCAGCAGGCGCAGGCGCGCAAAATGGCTGTCCTGGCCCAGTTGTTCTGGAGTGGCGGTCAGCAGCAGCACGCCAGGAATCACTTCGGCCAGTTGTTCGACCAGCGAGTATTCGGCGCTGGCCTTGTCTTCGTGCCACACCAGGTGGTGGGCTTCGTCGACTACCAGCAAGTCCCAGCCTGCGGCGAACAGCGCGTCCTGGGCCTTCTCGTCGTCCACCAGCCATTCGAGCGCAACGAGTGCAAGCTGGGTGTCTTCGAACGGGTTGGTGGCATCGCTTTCGATAAAGCGCTCTTCATCGAACAGCGCAACCTGCAGGTTGAAGCGGCGGCGCATTTCCACCAGCCATTGGTGCTGCAGGTTTTCCGGGACCAGGATCAGTACGCGGTTGGCACGGCCCGAGAGCAGTTGGCGATGGATCACCAGGCCTGCTTCGATGGTCTTGCCCAACCCCACTTCGTCCGCCAGCAACACGCGTGGCGCGATACGGTCAGCGACTTCGCGGGCGATGTGCAGTTGGTGGGCAATCGGTTGGGCGCGTACGCCACCCAGGCCCCACAGCGAGGACTGCAACTGGCGGCTGGTGTGTTCCAGGGTGTGGTAGCGCAGCGAGAACCACGCCAGCGGGTCGATCTGCCCGGCGAACAGGCGATCACTGGCCAGGCGGAACTGGATGAAGTTGGACAGTTGGGTTTCTGGCAGGGTGACCTGCTCGTTCTGCCCATTGAGGCCGTGGTAGACCAGCAGGCCATCGACGTCGTCGACTTCCTGTACGGTCATTTTCCAGCCTTCGAAATGGGTGATGGTGTCACCCGGCGAAAACCTCACGCGAGTGAGGGGCGCATTCCGTAGCGCATACTGGCGAGTGTCGCCAGTGGCCGGATAGAGCACGGTCAACAAGCGGCCGTCCTGTGCCAGAACGGTGCCTAACCCCAGCTCTGCTTCGCTGTCACTAATCCAGCGTTGCCCCGGTTGATACTGCTGCGCCATGCTGCCTGACTCCCGCCGTGAAAAAGCCGACTATGTTAACGGAACACGGCCCGGCGCCCAAGAACTCTGACAAAAACTACGCTGTTTGTACGGGCAGGCGGAAATTGAATCGACGGGTGGCGGGCACTTGAGAGTGTCGACTGAGTCACAGCTTGGCACGCGGGTGCTCAAGTCGCCCTGCCACCCGCCGACAGCCTGTTGATCAGGAGAATAATTATCATGCTGCCACCCATGCTGCCCGTCAGTGTTGTGCCGGTCACGTCGCAACTCGACCCGGCACGCCAGAAACCGGATATTCCGCCGGTGGTGCCCGTTCAACCGGGCTCCAACGAGAGCACGATCGACCTGAAAAAAGGCGATGCCGAGCAATCGACCTTTCTGCTGCGCGAAGAGCAGCGTCGCCAGCAGGAGCAGCAGAAACGCCGGCGTGAAGCCGACGACGACGCGGAGCAGCATTTGCCGATTCCCGGCGACTTGCTCAACGCTGACAACACCGTGCCCGTGGCGCCGCTGATCGAAGACGCGCCGCGCCAGGGCCTGTGGGTGGATATCGAGGTTTAATCGTTCAGTTCGCGCAGGGCCTTCACCAGTAACTCAATCTCGTCATCGGTGTTGAGCGGGCTGACGGAGATGCGCGCAATGCTGTTCAACCCACGTGCTTGCATATCCAGCGGGGTGTAGGCCACGCCATTGGCGCCGATGTTGATGCGCTTGCAGGCCAGGCGTTGCTTGAGTTCAAAGCTGTCCCAGCCGGCCAGGTTGAACGCGATCAAGCCTGAATGCGTTCTGCCTAAGTCATGCAAGGTAATTCCCGGTATCTGACGCAGTGCCTCGCGGATTCGCGCGCTGGTCTTCGAGACCCTTTGCCATACTTGCTCAATCCCCAGTTGATTGATCTCGTGCAACGCATTGCCCAGGCCGGCCAGCAGGGCGAAAGAGACTTCGCTGGTTTCAAAGCGCCGGGCGTCGTTGCGCAGGTCGAAGCCCTCGGCGGTCCAGGGTGCTGAAAACACGTCGCGTTGGGCCGGGTTCAGATGTGGTAGAAAATCCGGCCTGATATACAGCAGCGCGGTACCGCGAGGCCCGCGCAGGTGTTTGCGGCCGGCGGACTTGAGCACATCGCACTGCAACGCTTGCACATTCACCGGCACCTGGCCGACGGCTTGGCCCGCGTCGATGAAGTAGGGAATGGTATGCCGCCTGGCCACATCGCCGATGGCCTGGGCCGGGTTGATCAAGCCACCGTTGGCCGGCAGCCAGGTGAGGTCGATCAGCTTCACCTTGGCATCCAGCATCGCCTCCAACGCCACCGGGCAGGCCGCGCCGCTGGCATCGCACGGGATGACGTCCACCCGCGCCCCGGCTTGAACGGCCAGTTCCATGCTCGCCAGGTTAGCGCCCCATTCGTGGCGCCCCACTAGAATACGATCGCCCGGCTGCCATGGCCCCAGCGCCTGGAAGGCCATGCTCCAGGCCGTCGAGCCACTGCTGGCGAAGGCAATCGATGAGGCGGGCGCATTGAGCAGTTGCCCGGCGGCTCGGCGGGCCTTTTCCACTAAGACGGCACCCTGTTCTCCTGCCTCCATCGGGCCGTCGCGGGCTTCGCGTTGCAGCTGTTCGATGATGGCGTCGAGCGTCGCCTGGCTGGGCAAGGACGCCCCGGCGTGGTTGAAGTGCACGATGCCGGACTGGCAACCGGGCGTGGCTTCTCGCAAGTTCTGCACTTGCAGCGGGCTCATGGCTGCAGCTCGAAAATGGCGTCCACTTCCACGGCGACACCAGCCGGCAGACTGCAGACCCCTACGGCGGTGCGCACGTGCCGGCCCTTGTCGCCGAGGGCATTGACCAGCAGGTTCGAAGCGCCATTGGCGACCAGGCTTTGGCGCTGGAAGTCGGCGCTGCTGGCAATGAACACGCCCAGGCGCAGGATGCGCACCACCCGCGACAGGTCATCGCCCAACGCGTCGCTCAATTGCCCCAGCAGGCCCAGCGCCGCCAATTCCGCCGCTTGGGCGCCATCTTCATCGCTGAGAAAATCGCCCAGCCGGCCAAGGTAGGCAGGTTTGCCATCGGTCATGGGAATTTGTCCCGAGATGAACAGCTGGTGTTGGCTGATCACATGATTGACGTAGTTGGCAGCGGGTTGGCTGGGCGTGGGCAGTGTCAGGCCGAGGGCGTGTACGCGCTGGCGGATGGAATCGGTCATGGTGAAATCCTCTGGTGTCAGAAGGTTCCAGCATGTTGGCGGTGGCGAGGGGCGACAAACGGATAGATCTCAACCGACGTATCGAAAAGCCTCACGCGTCGGCACACGCCTGCTTCAACCACTGGCTGAAGCACTCAGCCGCCTCACTGAGCGGGCGCTGAGGTGCGATCAGCCAATAGCCGATATCGCTGTGATAGGGCGGCCAGTCAAAGGCCTCTACCAGGCTGCCGTCCTGGAGCCTGCGTTCGATCAGGCGATGGCGGCCCATGGCGATCCCCTGGCCGGCCACGGTCGCTTCGACCACGATGTTGTAGTCATGCAGCATCACGCGGGGGTGGTGATCAAGGTTGACCTGGTAATGGGCCGACCAATCGGTCCACTCGAAAGGGCGGTGGGAGGTCGCCATCAACAGCGCGCCACTGGCGATCTGCCTGGCTTTGAACCCAGGGCTGCATACCGGTGACAGGGTTTCGGCCATCAGGCGTGTGGCGCGCACCTCGGGCCAGTCGCCCTTGCCGTAGCGGATGGCCAGGTCAACCTCGGCCGTGGCGACGTTGGCCAGTTGAATGGCGGGCAGCAACTCCACCTGGATATGCGGGTAGCACCGTAGAAACTCGGCCAGGCGCGGCGCCAGCCATAACGTGGCAAAGGATGCCAGCAAGCCGATACGCAACACACTGGCGCTGGGCGCACCCCGTTGGTTGCGCGTCGCAGCGGCGATGGCGTCCAGGGCAGGGCGGATTTGCGCGTAGTAATCTTGCCCGGCCAACGTCAGGTCAATCGCACGGGTTCGCCGGATAAACAACGGTTTGCCCAGGTGGTGTTCGAGCTTATGTACCTGGTGGCTCAGCGCGCTTTGGGTCACCGACAACTCATTGGCCGCCTTGATAAAACTCAAGTGCCGCGCCACGGCCTCGAAGGCGCGCAGGGCCAGCAGCGGTGGAAGGTCGTTGTGCAAGGCCACCTGGATGCGCCTCCTGGGCAGGGTAGAAAGTGCCGATTTTGGTCGATGGCCTGCATTTTGTCGCCCGCTTAATTGCCGTCGGGCGGGGCAGGCCGCATTATTGAGGCATTTCCGCCACGACGTAAGCCAAGCCATGAGTGATGACGACAAGCTGATCGACCTGAACGCCGAACGTGCCAAGCGCGTGCACGACCTCAATGACAAACGCTTGAATGAAGTGCGCCAAGCCTTTGAACAAGCCATGCCCTTGGGCAAGCCCAAGAAAAAGTCCAAGAACAAGCCGAAAAAGCGTTGAAACGCCCTGCATCCATTGATGCAGGTCAGTTATTCCCCTTCTTTACGCCCCGTTGTGGGCGACATTGATCCTGGTCAATTTCCCACTGCGCCTTCTCCATTAACTTAGCCCTATCGCAACAGGGCAAGTGCAGGAGGCCGGTCATGTTTTTCGATAATGTGGTTTTCGCCGGAGTGCTGACTGTTAGCCTCATGGTGCTGTTTTTTGTAGGGTTTGGATTTTTTATCTGGAAAGACGCGAACAAGCGTAAAAAACCTTAAGTCTTTCCGGGTTACATGAGCACGCAAGGCATTTTGGGCGACTTCGGTCGCCCTTTTTTTTGGCAAAGCGCACCGCAGTCCACTTGTGGGAGCTGGCTTGCCTGCGATAGCGCAGTAAAAGTTGATAAATATATGAGCTGACCCACCGCGATCGCAGGCAAGCCAGCTCCCACATCTTTACCTTCTGCCATCAATTAACTTGAATAAAAAAAGGTGCGACCCTCGCGGATCGCACCTTTTTTATTGCCGGCTGGCTATCAGTTGCCCAAAGCCTTGGACGCCAACCAGAACAAACCGGCCGAGAGGCCTACAGTCGCTGGCAAGGTCAATACCCAAGCCATCAGGATGGTCTTGACGGTGCCACCTTGCAGGCCGCTTTTGTTGGCAACCATGGTGCCCGCCACGCCAGAAGACAGGACGTGGGTGGTGGACACTGGCAGGGCGAAGATATTGGCAAAGCCGATCATGGTGGCCGTGGTGATTTGCGCCGACATGCCCTGGGCATAGGTCATGCCTTGCTTGCCGATCTTCTCACCGATGGTCAGTACCACGCGCTTCCAGCCCACCATGGTGCCCAGGCCCAGGGCCAGTGCGACCGCGAGAATCACCCAGAACGGGGCGTACTCGGTGGTGGCGGTCAGGTCTTTGCGCAGCTTGTCGAGGTCTGACTTCTCACGGGAGTCCAGGCCTGGCAGCTTGCCGACCTTTTTCGCGGTGTCATCCAGGCAAAGCAGGTAGCGACGCACTTCGATGCGGTGGTCGGCCGTCAGCGAGTGGTAGTCCGAGACGCCCTTGAGGGTGCCCAGCAGCGCGTTGATCGTCGGTTCGGTCTGCTGCGGGTTGCAGCGGAACTTGCCCGGCAGGTCATCCTTCACGCTTTTGCCCAGGGCCAGGAACTCACCGAGGGTCTCGTGGTTGCGCTGGTAGAACTGGTTCAAGTGCAGGGTGGCGTCGCGGGTACGTTCGATCTGGTAAGTGGTGCTGCCCAGGTCCAATACGAACTGCGCCGGCACGATACCAATCAGTACCAGCATGATCAGGCCGATGCCTTTCTGGCCATCGTTGGAGCCGTGCACGAAGCTTACAGCCATGGCCGAAATCACCAGGACCAGGCGGTTCCAGAACGGCGGGTGCTTCTTGTCGTCGAGCTTGCGGCGCTGGTCGGGGGTCTTGTGCATCTTAGACAGCGGGCGCCACCACTTCAGGCCGATCAGCACCAGGGCGGCGACCAGGAAGCCCGCCATCGGCGAGAACACCAGGGAGGCGCCGATATCCACGGCCTTCTGCCAGTTCACACCGTCAGCCAGGGGGATGTCGTTGATCAATGCATTGGCCAGGCCGACACCGAGGATCGAGCCGATCAGGGTGTGGGAGCTGGAGGCGGGGATACCGAAGTACCAAGTGCCCAGGTTCCAGGTGATCGCCGCCGCCAACAACGAGAAGACCATTGCCAAGCCATGGCCGGTATTCACATTGATCAGCAACTCCACCGGCAGCAAGTGCACGATGGCGTAGGCGACACCGACACCACCGAGCAATACCCCGAGGAAATTGAACACCCCGGAGAAGAACACGGCCAGGTGTGGCGGCATGGCTTTGGTATAGATGACTGTGGCCACCGCGTTAGCGGTGTCATGAAAGCCATTGATGAACTCGAAGGCGAGGACAAAGGCCAGGGCGAGCAACAGGCTCACGAGAACCCAAGCATCCAGTCCGCTGAATAAATCGATCATGAAGGTTTTCTGACCCGGTCGTAAGGGGGCGCGATTATGCCAGAAAACATCAGTAATCGATGCATTAGCTGCTCATCGGTAACAATCTTCCTGGAAAAAAAACCGGCAAGACACACGTATCCCAGGGTTTTCGGGGCTTTGGCAAGTCTTTGATTTATAAAGCGCAGGCCGCAGGAGGCGGACTTTTGTCATGAAAATGCCATGCTTGAAACATTTGTATGAAATTTCGTGGGTGGCTGTAGGTTACTGACCAGCGGCCGCTGAACCAGTGCTTGACCGGCAGCGACTGCAAGGCGCTGAACTCGACCGAAGTGCTCAGGGCTCCTCGGTCTTGAGTTCCTGCTCGATTTTTTGGATTTCCTGGGCAAATGCCTGATCCAGCAGGCTGGCTCGTTTGCGCCATGGTTTGCGTTCCGGCTCAGGTTGCGCGGCGTAGGTGGTGACTTCCCCGCCGTAGACGTCCTTGTAACGTTGCTCCTGGCGCTCAAGTTCCGCGCGCAGTTCATCTTTCGTCACAGTATTACCTAATTGAGTTGAGTTATTGATTGCGCAGTGTCATGCCTGAAAGTCGTGCTCGGGGCGATTCCAAATAGAACAGTCGAACCGTTCAAGTTGGTATACGGGCCTGAGGGCCGTTCTTTTAAGCGAGTACTTGTGACCGGCGTTGCCTGCAGCCTGCAATGCCTGGTGAGCTCCCCTCCCGATAGTGATACCGGGCTGACCTCTGCACAGGTTGCATTATAGCGGCGCATTTGAAGAACACTATCATCATGAAGTTAAAAAGCGTCAACGGCGTGCTTGGGTTTTGTTACATATCGCCGACGTATTTGTGAACAGCGTCATCTTCATATCTGTATTCATACTGATAGAAGGGTAAATGCCTACACTTTTCGGCGACATCAGCTAAATCTCGAACGTGATCTGCGGGATCTGCACCCATGCCGGCCAAATTGCGATAATCGCATGGTTGTCCGATAATCGCCCAATGTTACCGGCGTTGACTTGTGCAGGGCGGCCGGCACGGCTTGTAATAGCCGCCAACCCTCCCGTGGTGATAACAAGAGAAGGCCCGTTGAAATGAACGATCAATTGCGCAACTCCTTTGCATCAGTGGCGCCGCCGATCGTGGCTTCACCGGCCAAGCGCATCCAGGCATTCACCGGTGATCCGGATTTCATGACGTCCCTGGCCCGTGGCCTGGCCGTGGTGCAGGCGTTCCAAGAGCGCAAACGTCACCTGACCATCGCCCAGATCAGTCACCGCACCGAAATTCCCCGCGCCGCCGTGCGCCGTTGCCTGCACACCTTGATCAAGCTCGGCTACGCCACCACGGATGGGCGCACCTACTCTCTGTTGCCCAAGGTGCTGACCCTCGGTCACGCCTATCTGTCGTCCACACCGCTGGCCGTTTCGGCACAGCCTTACCTGGACCGCATGAGCGAGCAGCTCCATGAAGCCTGCAACATGGCTACCCTGGAAGGCGATGACATCCTCTATATCGCTCGTTCCGCCACCACCCAGCGCCTGATCTCGGTTGACCTGTCGGTGGGCGGGCGCCTGCCTGCGTATTGCACGTCCATGGGCCGCATTCTGCTGGCCGCCCTCGACGATGCCTCGCTGCAGGATTATCTCGACCATGCCGACCTGCAAACCAAGACCAGCCGCACCCTGACAACACCGCAAGCGTTATTCGAATGCCTGCAACAGGTGCGTCAGCAAGGCTGGTGCATTGTCGACCAGGAACTGGAGCAGGGCCTGCGCTCCATCGCGGTGCCGGTGTATGACGCGTCCGGCCAGGTATTGGCCGCGCTGAATGTCAGCACCCACGCCGGTCGGGTCAGCCGCAGTGAGTTGGAGCAGCGCTTTCTACCGAGCATGCTCAGCGCCAGCCGTGAGCTGAGTGCGCAACTGTTTGCCTAAGCTGTTCGGTGACCGCACAGATCCCGGCGGGCTCGATTGACGGTGTTTCCCTTGGCTTATTAATGTGCGGCAGCGCTCTGAGGAGCTGCCCAATAAGAATGACGGCCCAGGTCGTCAGCCCGCCATCGGTGTGGAATAAAAATAATGAATCAGCCTTCTGTCGGTACCACCCTGGACGTACAGTCCTTTATCAACACCCAGCCACTTTCGCGCTATCAGTGGCGCGTGGTGATCCTGTGTTTCCTGATTGTCTTTCTCGACGGCCTCGATACAGCCGCCATGGGCTTTATCGCGCCGGCACTGTCCCAGGACTGGGGCATCGACCGCGCCAGCCTCGGCCCGGTGATGAGCGCCGCGTTGATCGGCATGGTGTTTGGCGCACTCGGTTCCGGCCCTCTGGCCGACCGCTTTGGCCGCAAAGTCGTGCTGGTCGGCGCTGTGTTGGTGTTTGGTGCGTTCAGCCTGGCGTCGGCCTACAGCACCAATGTCGACCAGTTGCTGGTGCTGCGCTTTCTCACCGGCCTGGGCCTGGGCGCCGGCATGCCGAATGCCACCACCTTGTTGTCTGAATACACACCCGAGCGGCATAAATCCTTGTTGGTGACCAGCATGTTCTGTGGCTTCAACCTCGGCATGGCCGGTGGTGGGTTTATTTCGGCCAAGCTGATTCCCGCGTTCGGCTGGCACAGCCTGTTGCTGATAGGCGGCATCTTGCCGTTGATCCTGGCGGTGGTGCTGTTGGTGTGGCTGCCGGAGTCTGCCCGCTACCTGGTGGTACGCAATCGCGGCACCGACAAGGTACGCAAGACCCTTGCCCCCATCGAGCCAGACATCGTTGCCCAGGCCACTCACTTCAGCGTACCGGAGCAAAAAACCGTCAAGGCCCGCAATGTGTTCGCAGTGATTTTCTCGGGCACCTACAGCGCTGGCACCTTGCTGTTGTGGCTCACGTACTTCATGGGCCTGGTGATTGTTTACCTGCTGACCAGTTGGCTCCCCACTTTGATGCGTGACAGCGGCGCGAGCATGGAGCAGGCCGCGTTTATCGGCGCGCTGTTCCAGTTTGGTGGGGTATTGAGCGCGGTGGGCGTGGGCTGGGCGATGGACCGGTTCAACCCGCACAAAGTGATCGGCACTTTCTATCTGCTGGCCGGGGTGTTTGCCTACGCGGTGGGGCAGAGCCTGGGCAACATCACGCTGTTGGCCACCCTGGTGCTGGTCGCCGGGATGTGCGTCAACGGTGCGCAATCGGCAATGCCGTCGCTGGCGGCGCGTTTCTACCCCACCCAAGGCCGTGCCACCGGGGTGTCGTGGATGCTCGGCATCGGCCGCTTCGGCGCGATCCTGGGGGCGTGGATGGGCGCTACTTTGCTGGGCCTGGGCTGGAACTTCGAGCAGGTGCTTACAGCACTGGTGATTCCGGCGGCATTGGCCACGGCAGCGGTGGTGATCAAGGGCATGGTCAGCCATGCCGATGCCACCTGAAACCGATCACTACCCCTGTGGAAGCTGGCTTGCCTGCGATAGCGGTGCTGAATCCACTCGCGCCATCGCAGCATAGGTATCTACATAACTCTGTTAGCTCAACGGTAACCACGATGCGAAGCGAGCCGCTCTTGATCTTGATCTGCTTTTGATCTTAGGCGCCCCGTTAAACCACGCTGGCCGGAATTCGACAGGGATTTGGGGGGTAAACCGGCAGGGATGCCGGTTTAGCCGCCCCGCGCCATGGATGGCGCGTGGCGGCGACCCCCCAAATCACTGGCGGATTACGGGCACACCGAGCCTAAGCGAGGTGCCGAGTGGTGGGGCAAGAGCGCTTTGCTTACTTTCGCGCTTTTCGAAAGTGAGCCGCCGTCAGGGCGGAACCCTAAGGGGCCGTTACCGCAGGAATGGATATGTGCACGGTCCAACTGTGTTGACTGTCAGGCCGTCTTCGCAGGCAAGCCAGCTCCCACATTGGATCGCGGGGCATCAGTTATATCTGTGTCGGCTGCCAGGTCGTCACGGGAGCAAGCTCCCTCGCCACAGATTTAGCGTCGTGCCGAAGTTGTGTAGATACCTATGGCCATCGCAGGCAAGCCAGCTCCCACATTGACCCTGTTCCTTATGATGGTTAGTTAAGCAACAATCGGTTCGATAATCGAACACTCAGTCGATTATCGGATTGTTCGGCCCATTTCCCCGGCTTAATCTTCAAGCACTTCGGCGCCACCTCAGCGCCTTTTTCGATCAACACCGGGAGCCCAACCCCATGGCTGAAATCCTCACCCTGCGTGATGCGGTCAAGTGCTTCGTGAACGACGGCGATACCGTCGCCCTCGAAGGCTTCACCCACCTGATCCCTACGGCCGCGGGCCATGAAATCATTCGTCAGGGCAAGAAAGACCTGACGCTGGTGCGCATGACGCCTGACCTGATCTACGACCAGTTGATCGGTGCCGGCTGTGCGCGCAAGTTGATTTTTTCCTGGGGCGGCAACCCGGGCGTGGGTTCCCTGCATCGGCTGCGCGACGCGGTAGAGAAACAATGGCCGCAAGCGCTGGAGATCGAAGAACACAGCCACGCCGACCTGGCCAATGCCTACGTTGCCGGTGCCTCCGGCCTGCCGTTCGCGGTGTTGCGTGCCTACGCCGGTTCCGACTTGCCCAAGGTCAACCCGCTGATCAAGACCGTCACCTGTCCCTTCACCGGCGAAGTGCTGGCGGCGGTGCCGTCGGTGCGTCCGGACATTACCGTGATTCATGCGCAGAAAGCCGACCGCAAAGGCAACGTGCTGCTCTGGGGCATTCTCGGGGTGCAGAAGGAAGCGGCCCTGGCGGCCAAGCGCTGCATCGTCACCGTCGAGGAAATCGTCGACGACCTGAATGCGCCGATGAACAGCTGCGTGCTGCCGACCTGGGCGCTGACGGCGGTGTGTCACGTACCCGGTGGTGCCCATCCGTCCTACGCGCACGGCTACAACGAGCGGGATAACCGCTTCTACCAGGCGTGGGACCCGATTGCCCGCGACCGTGGCACTTTTACCGCCTGGATCGACGAATACATCCACGGCACTGCCGACTTCAGTGAATTCCAGGCCAAGCTGGCCGCCGCGCAGGAGGCTAAGTAATGGCTTACTCCACCAATGAAATGATGACCGTCGCCGCCGCACGCCGCCTCAAGAACGGCTCGGTGTGCTTCGTCGGCATCGGCCTGCCATCCAAGGCGGCCAACCTGGCGCGTCTGACGTCTTCGCCGGATGTGGTGCTGATCTACGAGTCGGGCCCGATTGGGGCCAAGCCCAGCGTGTTGCCGCTGTCCATCGGTGATGGCGAGTTGGCGGAGACCGCCGACACCGTGGTGCCCACCGGTGAGATCTTTCGCTACTGGTTGCAGGGCGGGCGCATTGATGTCGGCTTTCTCGGTGCGGCCCAGGTCGACCGTTTCGGCAATATCAACACCACCGTGGTCGGTGATTATCACCAGCCCAAAGTGCGTTTGCCGGGTGCCGGTGGTGCGCCGGAAATCGCAGGTTCGGCCAAGAGCGTGTTGATCATCCTTAAGCAATCGTCCCGTTCGTTTGTGGACAAACTGGACTTCATCACCTCCGTCGGTCACGGCGAAGGTGGCGACTCACGCAAGCGTCTGGGCCTGCCCGGCGCCGGCCCGGTGGGCATCATTACCGACCTGTGCATCATGGAGCCGGAGGAGGGCAGCCATGAGTTCGTGGTCACTGCGCTGCATCCGGGCGTGACCCGCGAGCAAGTGATCGCCGCCACCGGCTGGGCGATTCGCTTTGCCGACCAGGTGAGCACCACCGCTGAACCCACCGAGACCGAACTGACCGCCCTGCGTGACCTCGAAGCGCGCACCGCGGCTGCCCACGGCCAAGCACCGGGAGAAGCCTGATGCGCGAGGTTTTTATCTGTGATGCCATTCGCACACCTATCGGCCGTTTCGGCGGTGGCCTGTCCACGGTGCGTGCCGACGACCTGGCGGCGCTGCCGATCAAGGCGCTGATCGAGCGCAACCCGTCGGTGGACTGGAGCGCCGTAGACGAAGTCTTCCTCGGCTGCGCCAACCAGGCCGGTGAAGATAACCGCAACGTGGCACGCATGGCGTTGCTGCTGGCGGGGCTGCCGGAAAGTATTCCTGGAGTGACCCTCAACCGCTTGTGCGCCTCGGGCATGGATGCTATCGGCACCGCTTTTCGTGCGATTGCCAGTGGTGAAATGGAGCTGGCGATTGCCGGTGGCGTCGAATCGATGTCCCGCGCTCCGTTTGTGATGGGCAAAGCCGACGCGGCGTTCTCGCGCAACATGAAGTTGGAAGACACCACCATTGGCTGGCGCTTTATCAACCCGCTGATGAAGGCCCAGTACGGCGTGGATGCCATGCCGCAGACGGCCGATAACGTGGCCGATGACTATCAGGTTTCCCGCGCCGACCAGGACGCTTTCGCCCTGCGCAGCCAGCAACGCACCGCCGCTGCCCAGGCCGCCGGGTTCTTTGCCGAGGAAATCGTTCCGGTGCGGGTCGCCCATAAAAAAGGCGAAACCCTGGTGGAACACGATGAACACCCACGGGACACCACGTTGGAAGCCCTGGCCAAGCTCAAGCCGGTCAACGGCGCGGACAAGACCGTCACTGCTGGCAATGCCTCGGGCGTCAACGATGGCGCCGCCGCGCTGATCCTCGCCAGCGCCGAGGCCGTCAAGCAACACGGCCTCACCGCCCGCGCCCGTGTGCTGGGCATGGCCAGTGCCGGTGTCGCCCCGCGCGTGATGGGCATCGGCCCGGTGCCGGCGGTGCGCAAACTGGTGGAGCGCCTGGGGTTGGCGGTCACCGACTTTGATGTGATCGAACTTAACGAAGCCTTCGCCAGCCAAGGCCTGGCGGTGCTGCGCGAGCTGGGTATTGCGGACGATGCGCCCCAGGTCAACCCCAACGGCGGCGCCATTGCCCTCGGCCACCCCTTGGGGATGAGTGGTGCGCGGTTGGTACTGACGGCCCTGCACCAATTGGAAAAAACCGGCGGCAGCAAAGGCCTGGCGACCATGTGCGTGGGCGTCGGCCAAGGCTTGGCCCTGGCGATTGAACGCGTCTGATCAATAAAAGAGGATTGCTCCATGAGTGACAAGCCCGGTTACCGGCGCCCGCAAGCGGGCACTCAACCTGATTACCTGCACCCGGCCTACCAGTCGACGAACCTGCGTTCGCCGTCCCAGCCTTTGGTGTTCCTGCCCCATTCCTTGTCGGAAATCACCGGCCCGACCATCGGCGCCGAACGTATCAATGAGAAGGACAACGACCTGACAGCCCAGCATGAGGGCGAGCCGCAAGGCGAGCGCATCATCATTCATGGCCGTGTGCTGGACGAAAACGGCCTGCCAGTGCCGGGCATCCTCGTGGAGATCTGGCAGGCCAATGCTGCCGGCCGCTACAACCACAAGCGCGACCTGCACGATGCCCCCCTGGACCCGAACTTCACCGGCACCGGGCGCACCGTCACCGACGCCGATGGCTGGTACCAGTTCCAGACCATCAAGCCCGGCGCCTACCCGTGGGGCAACCACCACAACGCCTGGCGCCCGGCGCATATCCACTTTTCGCTGTTTGGCCCCAGCGTACTGACGCGCCTGGTGACGCAAATGTATTTCCCGGGTGACCCGTTGCTGGAGTACGACCCGATCTACAACTGCGTGCCGGATACCAGCGCCAAGCAACGCTTGATCGCTAGCTTCGACCTGGAAAAAACCATTCCTTCCTATGCCCTCGGCTACCGCTGGGACATCGTCCTGCGCGGCCGCGACGCCACGCCGATGGAGAAATGAGATGACACTCAACGCGACCACGTCCCACACCGTCGGGCCGTATTACCACATTGGCCTGACCTGGCTGAACCGTGAAGACCTGACCGTCACCGCCACCCTTGGCGAACGCGTGGCGATCAGCGGGCAAGTGGTGGACGGCAACGGTGATGTCGTCAACGACGCCATGCTGGAAGTCTGGCAGGCCAACGCCGCCGGCAAATATGCTCACCCCGAAGACGAGCAGGACAAAGCGCTAGACCCGAACTTCGAAGGTTTCGGCCGCGTGCCGGTGGATGCCGAAGGGCGTTTTCGTTTTACCACCATCAAGCCGGGCAGTGTGCCGGGGCTCAAGGGCACCACCCAGGCGCCGCATTTGGTGGTGCTGGTGTTTGCCCGTGGGTTGGTGAAGCACTTGCTGACGCGGATTTATTTTGACGGTGAGGCCTTGAACGGCGATGACCCGTTGCTGGCGTGTGTGCCGGCAGAACGTCGTGGCACCTTGATTGCCCAGGCGGATGCGGCAGGGGTATATCAGTGGAATGTGATTTTGCAGGGGACAGATAAGGAAACGGTGTTCTTCGACTATTGAGTTGGCGGTAGGGGCCCCATCGCAGGCAAGCCAGCTCCCACCTTTGAATGTGTTCACAACACAAAATGTGGGAGCCGGGCTTGCCCGCGATGAGGCCCTCTCAGGCTCCACCTATCCAAAAGTCTGCTTGCGGAACAGGGTTGTTGCAAAGTATGTCTAGGCTATAACCGTTCCCACTGAGAAAAAAACATGACAACAAAAACCAGCCACTACACCGGAGAAGAACGCAGCAAACGGATCTTTGCGATTGTCGGTGCGTCCTCCGGCAACCTGGTCGAATGGTTCGACTTCTACGTCTATGCCTTCTGCGCGATTTATTTTGCCCCGGCGTTTTTCCCCTCGGACGACCCCACGGTGCAGTTGCTCAACACCGCCGGTGTGTTTGCCGCGGGGTTCCTGATGCGACCGATCGGTGGCTGGTTGTTTGGCCGGGTGGCCGACAAGCACGGGCGCAAGAACTCGATGATGATCTCGGTGCTGATGATGTGCGGCGGCTCCCTGGTCATCGCCTTCCTGCCCACTTATAACGACATCGGTGCCTGGGCCCCGGCGCTGCTGTTAGTGGCACGACTGTTCCAGGGCTTGTCGGTGGGCGGTGAATACGGCACCACGGCCACCTACATGAGTGAAGTCGCGCTCAAGGGCCAGCGTGGCTTCTTTGCTTCGTTCCAGTACGTGACCCTGATCGGCGGCCAGTTGCTGGCGGTGCTGGTGGTGGTGATCCTGCAACAGATCCTCACCGAAGAAGAATTGCGTGCCTGGGGCTGGCGCATCCCGTTTGTGATCGGCGCCATAGCCGCCGTGATCTCCCTGCTGCTGCGTCGCACCCTGAAAGAAACCACCAGCAAGGAAATGCGTGAAGACAAGGACGCCGGCAGTATCGTCGCGCTGTTTCGCGACCACGGCAAAGCCTTCATTACGGTGCTGGGCTACACCGCCGGCGGCTCGCTGATTTTCTATACCTTCACCACCTACATGCAGAAGTACCTGGTGAACACCGTCGGCATGCACGCCAAGACGTCGAGCTACATCATGACCGGCGCGCTGTTCCTGTACATGTGCATGCAGCCGCTGTTCGGCATGTTGGCCGACAAGATCGGCCGGCGTAATTCGATGCTCTGGTTTGCCGGCCTTGGCACGTTGTTCACAGTGCCGATCCTGCTGACTTTGAAAACCGTGACCAGCCCGTTTTTGGCATTTGTGCTGATCACCCTGGCCTTGGCGATTGTCAGCTTCTACACCTCCATCAGCGGCCTGGTCAAAGCGGAGATGTTTCCGCCGCAGGTGCGTGCCTTGGGCGTGGGCCTGGCCTATGCGGTGGCTAACGCGGTGTTTGGCGGTTCGGCAGAAGTGGTCGCGCTGAGCCTCAAATCCATCGGCATGGAAAACACCTTTTATTGGTACGTCACCGCGATGATGGCGGTGGCCTTCCTGTTCAGCTTGCGCCTGCCGAAACAGGCGGCGTACCTGCATCACGATCTGTAAGGGATGAGTTATGACGTTGCGCACGAGCAATCAACTGTTCGACGCTTATTTCACTGCTGACAGCATGGCCGAGGTGTTCTGTGACCAGGGGCGCTTGCAGGGCATGCTGGATTTCGAAGCCGCGCTGGCTCGGGCGCAGGCCCAGGTAGGGTTGATTCCCCAGGCCGCCGTCGCACCGATTGCCCAGGCGTGCCTGGCGTCGCTGTATGACGTGGATGCCCTTGGCAGCGCGATTGCCACGGCGGGCAACTCTGCGATTCCACTGGTGAAGGCGTTGGGCAAGTTGATCGCCAGTGAGGACGCCGACGCCGAGCGTTATGTACACCTGGGCGCAACCAGTCAGGATGTGATGGACACCGGCCTGGTGCTGCAACTGCGCCGTGGGGTGGAGTTGATCGAGGCCGACCTGGCTCGCCTGGGGGAGGTGTTGGCCGCCCAGGCTCAGCGTTACGCCACCGTGCCGTTGGCCGGGCGTACTTGGTTGCAGCACGCGACGCCGGTCACCCTGGGGATGAAAATCGCCGGTTGGCTGGGCGCGGTGACGCGCAGTCGCCAGCGCCTGGCCGAGTTGAAACCGCGCCTGTTGGTGCTGCAATTTGGCGGCGCGTCGGGCACTTTGGCGGCCCTCGGCGAACACGCCATGCCTGTGGCCGAGGCCTTGGCCGCCGAGTTGCAACTGGGCTTGCCGGAGCAACCCTGGCACACCCAGCGTGACCGCCTGGTGGAGTTTGCCAGCCTGCTCGGTCTGATCGCCGGTAGCCTCGGCAAGTTGGGCCGCGATATCAGCCTGTTGATGCAGACCGAAGCGGCGGAGGTGTTCGAGCCTTCGGCGCCGGGCAAGGGCGGTTCGTCCACCATGCCGCACAAGCGTAACCCGGTGGGCGCCGCCGTGCTGATCAGCGCAGCCACCCGCGTACCCGGCCTGGTGGCGACAATGTTCAGCGCCATGCCCCAGGAACACGAACGCAGCCTGGGCTTGTGGCATGCCGAATGGGAAACCTTGCCGGAAATTTGCCGCCTGGTATCCGGTGCCTTGCATCAGGCAATTCTGGTCAGTGAAGGGCTGGAGGTGAATGCCGAACGCATGGCACAGAACCTCGACCTGACCCAAGGCCTGGTACTGGCCGAAGCGGTAAGTATCGTGCTCGCCCAGCGCTTGGGCCGCGACACCGCGCACCATTTGCTGGAGCAGTGCTGCAAACGTGCGGTCGCCGAGCAGCGCCATTTGCGCGCGGTACTGGCGGATGAGCCGCACGTCACCGCCGAGCTGTCGGCGGCTGAACTGGATCGCCTGCTCGACCCTGCCCACTACCTGGGCCAGGCGTCTACCTGGGTCACGCGTGCGGTGACCGAACATTTTGCTTTGACTGCCTGAGGAGACCGCTGTGGCTTTTGTACAACTCGCCGAGGGCGAACTGCATTACCAACTCGAGGGGCCCGCCGACGCACCGGTATTGGTGCTGTCCAATTCCTTGGGTACCGACCTGCATATGTGGGACATCCAGATACCGGCTTTTACCGAGCATTTTCGTGTGCTGCGATTCGACACCCGTGGCCACGGCCAATCCCTGGTGACCGAGGGGCCTTACAGCATCGAGCAACTGGGCCGAGACGTGATCGCGCTGCTGGATGCGCTGGATATCCAGAAGGCGCTTTTTTGCGGACTGTCCATGGGCGGCTTGATCGGCCAATGGCTGGGCATTCATGCCGGCGAGCGCCTGCAACGGCTGGTGGTGTGTAATACCGCGGCCAAGATCGGCACGCCCGAGGTGTGGAACCCGCGTATCGAAATGGTCCTGCGTGATGGCGCAGCCGCGATGGTGGCGCTGCGCGATGCGTCGATTGCGCGCTGGTTCACCGCGGATTTCGCCGCCGCCAACCCGCACCAGGCCAAGCAGATCACTGACATGCTCGCGGCCACGTCACCCGAGGGGTATGCCGCCAACTGCGGCGCTGTGCGCGATGCGGATTTTCGTGAGCAATTGTCCTCGATCAAGGTGCCGACCCTGGTGATTGCCGGCACCGAAGACGCAGTGACGCCGCCAGCCGGCGGCCACTTTATCCAGAACCATGTGCAGGGTGCCGAGTATGCCGAGTTCTATGCGGCGCACCTGTCCAACGTGCAGGCCGGTGCTGCTTTCAGCGACCGGGTGATCGAATTTCTGCTGGCCCGCTGAGGAGCTATTTGTGGACGAAAAACAACGTTACGCCGAGGGCCTGCAGGTGCGCCGCGAAGTACTGGGCGATGCCCATGTCGACCGCAGCCTCAATGCCCTGACTGAGTTCAACAGCGAGTTCCAGGAAATGATCACCCGCCACGCCTGGGGTGACATCTGGACCCGCCCCGGCCTGCCTCGGCATACCCGCAGCCTGATCACCATCGCGATGCTGATCGGCATGAACCGCAGTGAAGAACTGAAGCTGCACCTGCGTGCCGCCGCCAGCAACGGCGTGACCCGCGCCGAGATCAAGGAAGTGCTGATGCAGAGTGCGATTTACTGTGGGATCCCGGCGGCGAATGCGACGTTTCATTTGGCTGAGTCAGTGTGGGATGAGTTGGGGGTTGAGTCCCGAGGTTCAGCCTGATAGGCGCTGGCCCTTTTTCTAATAATCCTCTCTGAGTGGCAGTTGGAATTCTTCTCTGAGTGTATTTTCAGTGAACGGCTTCGGGTTGGTTGTGGTGGGTTTCGCAAATGGACTGTTGATGAAGTTGAACGGCCGTGCGTCGGTGGGTAATCCAACCGCTTGGTGTTCTTCATCGCGTTCCCCGAGGGGCTTATGCTCCCGATTTGTTCTCCCGGGTAGCACGGTGCCGTTGGCTCCGTTATACGCATGAGCCATCTCATGGTACAGAGCCACAATGGGACCACTTCCATCAAACATGGAAAAGGAGGGGTTGTAATGTATTTCGCCTGCGTTCGCGACGTCCCCGGGTTGGTTGGAAATAATTTTTCCGTAGTCGGACGGTGTTAATCCTACTAAGTCGTCTGTTATTAAAATGCCCCCGAAGTCTTGCCCTCTCGAATGGTCTTTAGATTCTAAGTCCTTAGGCCTGTTTGTGGAAAAGTGTTTTTTTAGTTTTGAATTGTTGTAGTAGTAATAAGCGTTTTCGTCGGCGGTTTCTTTAATTAGCGTAGGGGCATCATTACGTTTTGCTGCCGAGTCACCCTCAGCTAACATCTGCTTGCCTACCGGCGAGAGGCGTAATAGGTCAATATCGTCGTTTACGTTTTGTACGAAATCTTGAGAGCCGTCAACAAGATACCCGCTGTGTCCCAGTTCCTTGTAGGCGGTGTGAGTCAATGTCGAGCCCGACGTACGATGAACTTCATCCGTTGGTTTGGCGTAGATTACGGTGTCGTCACTGTGCGTGCGAACAATGTTTTTATCGCGACCGGTATATACGGTCGCCTTGCCGTGAGTGACGATGAGGTTTTCGCCTTTACCTCCGTGCAAAATAGTCGGGTTATCAAGGGTGTTTTTTGTGACAATCATAAAGTCGTGACCCTCCCCCCCGTCCATGTACAAAACTCGTCCTTCAACGCCCTCGCCAGCTTGCATGCGGTCATTGCCATTATTGCCTCTGAGCATGCCATGACCGGTACCGGCGATCATCAGATCGTCGCCGTCCCCTCCGAATGCTTTACCATCGCCTCTGCCGAGTTTAAGCGTGTCGTTGCCTGACCCTCCGCGCATGAGGGTGTATCCTGAACCCGCCCGGGCGTAATCATTGCCTTCCCCTAAGTCGATATCGACAGGGAATTCAACATCCGAGTCGACAAGCACACAGTCGTCGCCCCCGTTTGTTTTGATCCGCAAGCAGAAGATTGGGGTATTTATGAACGCCATGTTATTTAGTTGGTAGGGTATTTCATTGATGAGTACAGTTAAACTTTCGCCGGGTCCTTTTTTTATTCTGATGCGGTCATGGGTGTTACCTGTTTCAATTACCAAGTGGCTGTCTGCGATAGTGGCAGGCTTTCGATCCGGGCTATTGATGGTTACCTCATGAGTTATTTTTACATTCTTGTCGTGTCGTAATGTTTCAGAGTTGATGTATTTTTCTTTGTCTGCGAGTTGGTCTGGTGTAAGACGTGAGAATGCGTTTAACCTGTGGCGACGGTACTTGTCGTAGCGAGGGTCGCTGAAACCAGGAATGTCAATAATAGTCGCCGTTGCAATGCTGGAAGGCCCAGAGGCAAGTGAGGGCGACGAAAGTATCGGGGCAGCCGTTGGTATTTGGGTGAAGGAGGACTGAGTGATCATGGGTTACCTGTAGATGAAGGATTATGTGCCTCTTTATTGGCGAGCTTTGAGGGTTGGTTCCTTATGTCTGTATCTACCGATAAGTCCAATTGTTGCGGAACGCTTAGTTTGCGTCGGCGCCCCACAGCCAGTGCCATAGCCCCCGGCAGAAGTACCGCTTCGTTTGCAATTTTCACCGAGCGGGCGAGGGTTGCGCGTTGCAGTTGGGTGTGACCCGTAGCGAGATCAAGGAGGTGCTCGAGCCGTGTTGGCGGCGTCCCATCGCTTGATGTCCAAGTACACACCCTCCCGCAACATGAGCCGATGTTCGATGGCATTGACGGCGGCGTCCAATGCCTGCTGACGACAACGATCGTCGACAACTCTATGAGCTCGGTATTGGCGGGGGCGCTGATATAAATGACAGTTTTATAGTGTTTTTAGAATGATCATTTTTGCAAATAGATATATAGGTCGGTGCGACTTTCCCTCTTAGTGAGTATCTGCATCCCACACCCAATTCCACACCCCCGGCAGATGCACCGGCTCGTTCACAGCCTTGACCGTCCGGGCCAGCGCTGCGCGTTCCAGCGCGGCGTGGTCGGCATAGAACGGCTGGGCAGCGGTCTTCAAACCGTTGACCCGCGCGCTGTCCATCAGGATCTGCAAATACTCCTGCATATGCCTGGCGGTGTAGCGGTTGATGTCATGGAAGGTCACCACTACCGGAATCACGCCCTCCACTGTCGGTAGTTCACCCAAGGCGATGCGTTCGCGTACCACCGACAGTTGCCGATACAGGTTGGCCCGCCGACGCGGGCTGGCGTTGAAGCCCCAGATCTTGCCGTCATTGGCACTCAAGTCCGTCAGCAGTACGTGCATGCCGTGGCGTTGGTAGGCGGCGAAGGTGCGCTTGTCGTAGTTCCAGAAGGGGGGGCGTACCAGCACGGGGCGCGTGCCCGTGATGGCGGCAATGTCGGCAGCCCCTTCGGTAAGGGTGTGTTCCAGGGTGGCGTCGTTCAGCCAGCGATGATTGGTGTGAAACGCCGTGGCGGTGTGAAAGGCCAGGACATGGCCGGCGGCGAATTCGCGTTCCATGGTCTTGCGCCCCCGGGCACTGCCGCCGGAGCGAGCGGCTTCGGTCTGCAGGAAGAACACTGCCTTGATCCCCGGCAGCACCGGGTTGTTGGCCAGGTCCGCCACTACCGAACGGCTCGGATTGTTGTAGCCCGAGGCGCTTGGGCCGTCATCGAAGGTCAGCAAAAAGCGGATCGGCGCCTGGGCCAGCAGGCGTTGTTCGGTCTGTGGCGTCAGGGCGATGGGGGCGCTGATGCAGCCCCCCAGGCTCAAGGCCAGGGCAAACAGAGCGATTGCTGTAGCGAAGGATTTCATGCCGTGCAGGGCCCGAGTAAAGGCCGCTGCTGGGGGGATCAGCAGCGGCAGGCGCGCACCATACAGTAAGTGCTATGCCGGTTTACAGCAGACTGATCGGATAGCTGACGATCAACCGATTTTCATCGAACTCGTTGTTGCTGTAGTCCCTGCGCATGCTCGAATTGCGCCAGCGCACGTTGAGGTTTTTCAGCGTGCCGCTCTGCACCGTATAGCCTACTTCGGTCTCGCGGCCCCACTCCTTGCCGTCGGTGATGGTGCCGGTGTGCACGTTGCTGCCGCTGATATAGCGGTTCATCAGGGTCAGGCCCGGTATGCCGAGGGCAGCGAAGTTGTAGTCGTGGCGAACCTGCCAGGATTTCTCCTGCGCGTTGTCATAGCTGGAGTTGTAGCTGTCGTTGGCCAGGGTGCCGCCGCTGGTGCCGTTGACGCGCATCCAGGCACTGTCGCCGGTGAGTTTTTGCAGGCCGACGTAGAAGGTGTTGCCGCCGTACCTGGCCGAGAACAAGCCGGACCAGGTTTTGTTGTCCAGGTCGCCGGCGCGGGCGCTGCCGTCGTCCTTGCCGTAGAAGAAGCCCAGGTTGGCGCCCAGGGTCCAGTCGCCCACAGGCTGGCTGTGGATCAGATTGACGAACTGCTGGCTGTAGATGTCCTTGAGCTGGGCATTCCACACGCCGACTTGGGTGCGTTTGTCGTTGAACGCGTATTCGGCGCCCTGGAAGTTGAAACGGTCGGAGGTGAAGGCGGTTTTGCCGAACATCGACATGTCGCTCATGCTGCCGTCGTCCCGCGGGCTATTGGCGCGGAATTGGCCGCCATAGAGGGTCAGGCCGTCGATTTCCTTCGAGGTGATCTGCCCGCCACGCAGGGTCTGTGGCAGGGAGCGGCCATCGTCGGAACGCAGGATCGGCAGCACCGGCATCCATTCGCCCACCTTCAGCTCGGTCTTGGAAAAGCGCGCCTTGAATGCCACGCCCAGCCGGCCAAACTCATCGGCTGGCCGACCGTCATGGTCCAGCGGCAGCAACTGCGTGCCGCCCGTGCCACGCCCGCCATCGAGCTTGAGCGAGTACAAACCCAGCACATCCACACCAAAACCGACTGTGCCTTGGGTGAACCCGGACTTGGCGTCGAGAATGAAACTTTGCGTCCACTCCTGCGCCCCGCCTTGGGCCTTGGTCGGGTTGGTGAAGTTGCGGTTGAAGAAGAAGTTACGCAGGTTGAGGTTGGCGCTGGCGTCTTCGAGAAAGCCGTGATCCTGGGCGAGAACGGGCAGGGCAGAACTGGCGACAGCAGCCGCCAGCAACAGCTGGCGCGGTTGGAAAGTGCTCATGGTGTGAACCTGTTGTTATTGGGTTTATGCAGGTGGCGGCCATGGTGCGCGGCGGTGCGGGGGCGATGAAAGTG
>NZ_WJZM01000056.1:0-38040 GCF_021609545.1 Pseudomonas sp. PA-1-6B | reverse complement strand
TGGCTTGTTTGACGTCTATTTCTGCCATCAATTTCTACGGACCTTCGACGTAAACAACCCTGACTACGGGGCATAATGTGTCCACTATGTCCCCGCACAGGTGTCAACCATGTGTCCGGTCCGTACACGTTTTCAAAAGTGAGCCGCTGTAAAAGCGGAACCCTAAGTGGCCGTTACCGCAGGAATGGATATGTACTCGGTATAACAGTGTCGGCTGTCAGGCCGCCATCGCAGGCAAGCCAGCTCCCACATTTAGATCCTGGGGTGTCAGGTAGAGATGCGTCGGCTGTCAGGCCGTCACGGGAGCAAGCTCCCTCGCCACAGGTCCAGCACCGACCCAAAGTTGTGTAGATACCTATGCTGCGATGGGGCAATCAGCCGCGCCGCATAACTTACAGGCTCAACTGCCGATTCGACGCCTTGATAAACTCTTTCTTCAGGTCTTCAAACGTATGCACCGCCGGGAACTGCGGGAATTCGCGAATCACATTGTCCGGCGCATGGAACAGAATCCCACGGTCAGCTTCACCCAGCATGCTGGTGTCGTTGTAGGAATCACCGGCAGCGATCACGCGGTAGTAGAGGGTCTTGAATGCCAGCACCGATTGGCGCTTGGGGTCTTTCTGGCGCAGTTGGTAGCTCACCACCCGATCGTTTTCATCGGTGATCAAGCGGTGGCAAAGCAAGGTCGGGAAACCCAGCTGACGCATCAGCGGCTGGGAGAACTCATAGAAGGTGTCGGACAGGATCACCACCTGGAAGCGCTCGCGCAGCCAATTGACGAACTCAATGGCGCCGTCCAGCGGCTTGAGCGTGGCGATAACGGCCTGGATATCGGCCAGCTTGAGCCCATGCTCGTCGAGGATCCGCAGGCGCTGTTGCATCAGCACGTCGTAGTCGGGGATGTCACGGGTGGTGGCCCGCAGGGACTCAATGCCGGTTTTCTCGGCAAAGGCGATCCAGATTTCCGGAACCAGTACCCCTTCCAGGTCAAGGCAGGCAATTTCCACACGACACTCCTGTTAGATGTTGTTAGCTGAGCGAGCAAAATGACTGCCGAACTCTAGCGACTCAAGCCCGCCGCCGCAACGCGGGACAGTTTTTGATACCATCGCCCTCCTAGAGAGCGCTCAGCGCCACTGACCTGTAGGAACCGTCCTGATGAACCAAGCCTTCGACGTCGTTGAACTCGCCACGACTTATGCCAACAAGTCTGCCCAGGACATTCTCAAGCTGGCGTTCAGCCAGTTCGGCGATGACTTGTGGATTTCCTTCAGCGGTGCCGAGGATGTGGTCCTGGTGGACATGGCCTGGAAGCTGAACAAGAACGTCAAGGTGTTCAGCCTCGACACCGGCCGCCTGCACCCGGAGACCTACCGGTTTATCGAGCAGGTGCGTGAGTTCTACAAGATCGACATCGAGCTGATCTCGCCAGACCCGAGCAAGCTGGAGCCCTTCGTCAAAGAGAAAGGCCTGTTCAGCTTCTATAAGGACGGCCATGGCGAATGCTGCGGCATCCGCAAGATCGAACCGCTGCGCCGCAAGCTCGCAGGTGTCAGCGCCTGGGCCACCGGCCAGCGCCGCGACCAGAGCCCCGGCACCCGCAGCCAGGTGGCGGCGCTGGAAATCGACACGGCGTTCTCCACCCCGGAACGTACCCTGTACAAGTTCAACCCGCTGGCGCAGATGACCAGCGAAGAGGTGTGGGGTTATATCCGCATGTTGGAGTTGCCTTACAACAGCCTGCATGAGCGTGGGTTTATCAGCATCGGCTGCGAGCCCTGCACCCGCCCGGTATTGCCGAACCAGCATGAGCGCGAAGGCCGCTGGTGGTGGGAAGAAGCCACGCAGAAAGAATGCGGACTGCATGCGGGGAATATCATCAGCAAGGCTTGAGCCTCTGATGCCACCGCCACTGTAGGAGCGAGCAAGCTCGCTCCTACAGAATGCGATATCTGCTTTTGGGCGGGATAAATCTTGTACACAACCTTGTAACCATAAGTGCCATTTTTGTGTGCAACTTAATGTACAACGCACCAAAACGTAACATCTCCCTGCGCCAATGGCGCTGTCTATAAATAGCCCTGCAATTAACAAACAAATAAATACCTGTTCAAACGGTCAATTTATAACGTTTGTAATTCAGTAATTTATTCGCAAGCTATATAAAAACGAAATTATCCAAGCTTTTCATATATCCAGAATTGGCACGCATATGGCTTAGGCAGAAGTACGCCTTGTATACAATCAATACAAAACCTACATACACTTTGCCGTCCGCCGCTTTGCCGCGGATGTGCTGGAGCCTGCCGAATGCGTACAAGTCTTTCGAGCAATATCGCGCTGGATCTGCCCTCCTCTACCCTCCACCCCAAGGCTGCATGCCCCGGCCCGCTGGTACTCAGCCCACGCCTGCACAACAAGGACCTGGCCCCCACCAAAATCGAGGGCAGACGCTGGGGGCGCTACAGCATTTTTGCGTTGTGGACCAATGACGTGCACAACATCGCCAACTATTCATTTGCCATCGGTTTATACGCATTGGGTTTGGGCGGCTGGCAAATATTGTTGTCTCTGGGGATCGGCGCAGCACTGGTGTACTTCTTCATGAACCTCTCGGGGTATATGGGGCAGAAGACCGGTGTGCCGTTTCCGGTTATCAGCCGCATCAGTTTTGGCATTCACGGGGCGCAGATTCCGGCGTTGATTCGGGCGGTAATTGCGATTGCCTGGTTTGGGATCCAGACCTACCTGGCCTCGGTAGTTTTCCGCGTGCTGCTGACCGCCATTCATCCAGGCTTTGCCGATTATGACCACGACTCGATTCTCGGCCTGTCGACCCTGGGTTGGGCGTGTTTTGTCGCGATTTGGCTGGTGCAGTTGGTGATCCTCGCCTACGGCATGGAAATGGTACGTCGCTATGAAGGCTTCGCCGGGCCGGTGATACTGCTGACCGTGGCCGCACTGGCCGGCTGGATGTACTTCCAGGCGAACGGGCAGATTGCCTGGTCGATCCGCGAGCCCCTGAGTGGCGGCGAGATGTGGCGCAATATCTTTGCCGGCGGCGCGCTGTGGCTGGCCATCTACGGCACCCTGATCCTCAATTTCTGCGACTTCGCGCGTTCATCGCCGTGCCGCAAGACCATCCAGGTCGGAAACTTCTGGGGCCTGCCGGTCAATATCCTGGTGTTCGCCGCGATTACCGTGCTGCTGTGCGGCGGGCAGTTCCAGCTCAATGGCCGCGTGATCGAAAGCCCGACCGAAATCATCGCGGCAATCCCCAACACCTTCTTTCTGGTACTCGGCTGCCTGGCCTTCCTGATCGTCACCGTGGCGGTGAACATCATGGCCAACTTCGTCGCCCCGGCCTTTGTACTGAGCAACCTGGCGCCCAAGTACCTGAACTTCCGGCGCGCCGGGCTGATCAGCGCCTTCGTTGCCGTGCTGATCCTGCCGTGGAATCTCTACAACAGCCCGTTGGTGATCGTGTACTTCCTCTCTGGCCTCGGCGCGCTGCTGGGGCCGTTGTACGGCGTGATCATGGTCGATTACTGGCTGATCCGTAAAAGCCAGGTGGATGTACCGCAGCTGTACAGCGAAGACCCCCAAGGCATTTATTACTACAGCCGAGGCGTGAATATGCGCGCCGTGGCGGCGTTTATTCCTGCGGCGGTGATCGCCATCTTACTGGCGCTGCTGCCGGGGTTTGCCAGCGTCTCGCCGTTTTCCTGGTTGTTTGGCGCCGGCATTGCCGGGTTGCTGTACCTGCTGATTGCCAAGCGTCAGCCGCACTACGCCGATGTCAGCGGCGAAAGCATCGCCGTCGATAACGTCAGTCATTAAACAAGGACTTTCCATGCGTATCCTCGTGGTCAACGTCAACACCACCGAATCCATCACCGACACCATCGCCCAGCAAGCACGGGCCGTGGCTTCACCGGGCACCGAGATTGTCGGGCTCACCCCGTACTTCGGCGCAGAATCGGTGGAAGGCAACTTTGAAAGTTATCTGGCAGCCATCGCCGTGATGGATCGGGTAATGGCCTACGACCAGCCCTTTGATGCGGTGATCCAGGCCGGCTATGGCGAACATGGCCGTGAAGGCTTGCAGGAACTGCTCAATGTACCGGTGGTGGATATCACCGAAGCGGCGGCCAGCACCGCGATGTTCCTGGGGCACGCCTACTCGGTGGTGACCACCCTGGACCGCACGGTGCCGCTGATTGAAGACCGGCTGAAACTCGCCGGCCTCTACCAGCGTTGCGCTTCGGTGCGCGCCAGCGGCATGGCGGTGCTGGAGCTGGAAGAAGACCCGTTGGCAGCCATGGAGGCCATCGTGCACCAGGCGGAACTGGCCATCCGCGACGACAAGGCCGAAGTGATCTGCCTGGGCTGCGGCGGCATGGCCGGGCTGGACGAGCAGATTCGCCAGCGCACCGGGGTGCCGGTGGTGGACGGGGTGACGGCGGCGGTGATGGTGGCCGAGTCGTTGGTGCGGTTGGGGTTGTCGACCTCGAAGGTCAGGACTTATGCGACACCGAGGCCGAAGAAGGTCATCGGCTGGCCGGGCAAGTTCGGACGGTAGACCGATGCGCCTGCATCGCGGGCAAGCCCGGCTCCCACAGTGATCGCAATCCAATGTGGGAGCCGGGCTTGCCCGTGATGGCCACGACTCGATGTAAGGCCCTGCTCAGATGGCACTGAACCGTTGAGCCAGTTTTTGCTCGGCGAACTGCTCAATAATGAAATCCACAAACGCCCGCGTCTTGCCCGGCAACAATTTATGCTCGGCGTAGTAGATGGAAATATTGCCGTCGTCCACATACCAATCGGGTAACACTCGAACCAACGCACCGCTGTCCAGGAACGGCACTGCCATCGGCATGCTCACCAGCGCGATGCCAAGGCCCTGGGCACTGGCGCAGCAAGCGGCTTCGGAGTCGCTCATGGTCATGGCCGGCTTCAGTACCAGTGGGCTGTGCTCGCGCTCACGATGGGTCAGTTGCCATGAACGCACCCGGCCTGTCTGCGGCGAGCGAATCAAGATGCCAAGGCAGTGCGACAGGTCGTCGGGCGCCCGTACCGGCAAGCGCCGCGCCAGGTAATCCGGCGACACCACCAGCACCCGGTGCGCCGGGGTCAACTTGCGCGCCACCACGCCTTGGGGCAGCTCAAACCCGCCGCCAATAGCCGCATCGAAGCCTTGCCCGATCAGGTCGACCTGGCGGTTATCGAAATGCCAGTCCGGGCTGATATCCGGATAGCGCCGCATAAATTCGCCCAGCAACGGCACCACGTACCGGTTACCGAACACTGGTCCCATGCTGACCTTGAGCGTGCCCACCGGCCGCCCTTCGGCACTGGCCAGGTTGGCGACCGCATTCTGAATGGTGGTGAGGCTGCCGCTGACTTCCGCCAGGAACATCTTGCCGGCTTCGGTCAGCGCCAGACGCCGAGTGCTGCGCTGGAACAGCCGCACACCGAGGCGCGCCTCCAACTTGGCAACGCTTTTACCCACCGCAGCCGGGGTCAGGCTCAGATGCCGAGCAGCCTCGGCAAAGCTGCCACCCTCGGCGCTGCGCACAAAGCATTCGATACTGCCAAAGCTTTCCATATCGCCATACTCTAAACTTTTGGTTTACACAGACTATAGTAACCACGGGCTACCGAGCAGCGCGGGTGAGGTCGATACTCGCTCCATCAACTACCTCGGAGATCGACATGACCACACACAACCTCACCGGCAAAGTCGCCTTGATTCAAGGCGGTTCCCGCGGCATCGGCGCCGCCATCGTCAAGCGCCTCGCCGCCCAGGGGGCAGCGGTTGCCTTTACCTACGTCAGCTCGGCCGCCAAGGCTGAAACACTGCAGAACGAGGTGATCAGCGCAGGGGGGCAGGCTCTGGCGATTCACGCCGACAGCGCCGATGCCACGGCGATTCGCGCTGCGGTCAACGCCACGGTCGAGGCGTTTGGACGCCTGGATATCCTGGTAAATAACGCTGGCGTGCTGGCCATCGCGCCGCTGGAAGCATTCAAGCTGGAAGACTTCGACCAGACCTTGGCGATCAACGTACGCAGCGTGTTTATCGCCACCCAGGAAGCCGCCAAGCATATGGGCGAAGGTGGCCGCGTGATCAATATCGGCAGCACCAATGCCGAACGCATGCCCTTTGGCGGTGGCGGGCCCTACGCCATGAGCAAGGCGGCGCTGGTGGGGTTGACCAAGGGATTGGCGCGGGACCTGGGGCCACGGGGCATCACCATCAACAACGTGCAGCCTGGGCCGGTGGACACCGATATGAACCCGGCGAATAGTGATTTTGCCGAAAGTCTGATCGGGTTGATGGCGGTGGGACGGTATGGGCATGTGGAGGAGATTGCCAGTTTTGTGGCCTATCTGGCCGGGCCGGAAGCCGGCTATATCACGGGCGCCAGCCTGACCATCGATGGTGGTTTCAGCGCCTGATTTTGCAAAACCGCAAACCGAATGTGGGAGCGGGCTTGCCCGCGAAGGCGGTGTGTCAGAGCCACATCTGTCACTGCACTACCGCTTTCGCAGGCAAGCCAGCTCCCACATTTTTGACCACGCGGGGTCAGGCCATGGGTGGCAAGCCATAGGCCGCCAAATCAAAGTCGGCGAGCTTGCGAATAATCTGGTCAGCATGCTGGTACTTGCTGTCAGCCATCGCCTCATCGGGCACCGCAATAGCGGTCATGTGCGCAGCCTTCGCCGCCGTCACGCCGAACGGCGAATCTTCGAACACCAGACAATCCTCAGGCGCTACACCCAACCGGCGCGCGGCGGTGAGGAAGATATCCGGCGCGGGCTTGGCAGCGCCTACTTCCGGGTCGTCAGCGGTGACGATGGTGTCGAACAGGCCAAACCATTCACGGTGCAGGGTGGTCTTGTGGCCAAACGAGTTACGCGATGAACTGGTGCCCACCGCAATCGGAATATTGTGCGCCTTCAAGTGCCGCACCAACGCCTCGGCACCGGGCATGCCCAGGGCCTTGGGAAAGCGCTCGCTCATCAGCGGTTCGCGTATTTCCAGAAACTCGGCGGGCGTGATCTGCAGGTCCAGTGCCTTGACCACGTAATCGGCCAAATCCTGGGCACCCCGCCCGATGATGTGCTGCTTGATGCCCCAGTCGTAGGTACGGCCATAGCGCTCGGCAATAATCTGCGTCACTTCGGTGTAGATGCCTTCGGTATCCAGCAACAACCCGTCCATATCGAAAATCACGGCCTTGATCGGGACAGCGTTACGCGGTGCATTCATCACAACACAACCTTGGGGCGAGGACTAAAAGGATTCAGCACAATAACGGCCCTCGTTGCCTGCAAGCAACCTTCGTGGACCATCCGTTGATTCATACCACGCAACAGTTTTACCCGTCAGCGCTGACGGCGGCCGTCTAGGGTTTGAGAGGAAAACGTCATGACCCGTTGACGCGGATCTGAAAATACCGATTGCAAACCTTATAAAAGACTTATTAACCTCCCATGAATTCAATCCAATGGACGCGAAAAGCCGTCAAACAATTGCTTCGGTTGCATTCGTATCATCAGCAACAGGTACGCGATGCCGTGTCCGCTCTTGAACACATGCCCGATGCAATCAACGTCAAGGCGCTGGTTAACCATCCTCACAGCTATCGCTTGCGGGTAGGTCATTACCGGGTCCTTTTCGACTGGGACGGCAGCATCCAGGTCGTCAGCATCCAAGAGGTTAAAAAACGTGACGAGCGAACCTACTGCCGTACAGATCATCCACAATACGCAGGGCAAGCCAGCCTATGTGGTGATTCCCTATGAACACTATGTGGCGCAGCAAAACGATCCAAACCTGATCCCCCATGCGGTAGTCAGCCGCCTGGTGGATGGCGCAACACCTATTCGCGCGTGGCGCGAGCACCTGAGCTTGACTCAGGAAGAAGTCGCCAGACGCCTGGGTATTTCACAATCGGCATTTGCCCAGCAGGAAGCGGTCAGCAAACCCCGCCGCACCACGCGAGAAAAGATAGCCAAGGCGTTCGGTATCAATGCCAGTCAACTGGAGCTATAACGGCACGCTGCAAAAATTCACGTATCCCTTCACCTCACATCGAGCTCAAACATGCTCTACCGCCTAGCCGCCGACGGCCTCGTGCTGTTCCACCTGGCCTTTATCCTGTTCGTGCTGTTCGGCGGCCTGCTCACCCTGAAGTGGCCCCGGATAATGTGGCTGCACCTGCCCGCCGTTGCCTGGGGCATCGCGGTAGAGGTGCTGCACCTGCCCTGCCCGCTTACCCGTTGGGAAAACCTGTTTCGCCACTTGGCCGGGCAGGATGGTTATGGCGGTGGGTTTATCGAGCACTACATCCTGACGCTGATCTACCCCGCCGGGCTGACTGCCAATATCCAACTGCTGCTGGGAGCTGTGGTGGTGGTGATCAACCTCGCGGTGTATGGGCGGTTGTACGCCGTTACGTACAGGCTTGAGACAGCTGCGCTGGTGAAAAATCAGCGCACCTCATTCCGTCGTGGTTGCATCTATGACACGCCGAAGAGCAAATGTGGGAGCTGTCGAGCCCCAGCGAGGCTGTGATGGGATCACCGCAGAGCACGCGCCAGACTGAGTCATCTGCATCACAGCCTCGCTGATTGATTTCAATCTGCCAACTGAGCGCTTAGAGTGTCGCCCCCCGAGAATTGAATCTCGAGATTGAACCTATGGAGTTATGAGTGAAATACGTCAGTAAAGTCGTTGCAGCAGCCGTACTTGGTTTCACCCTGGCAGGCTGCACCGGCACCGCCATGAAAACCCAGCAATACGACGCCAGCCAATACACCGTGCTGGGCCACAGCGAAGCCAGCGCCACCGGCATCATGCTGCTGGGTGTTATCCCCATCGGCCAGAACAACCGCTTCGTGCGCGCCCAGGATGCAGCCATCAAGGCCAAGGGCGGCGACGCATTGATCAACACTCAAGTGCAGGAAAAATGGTTCTGGGCCTGGGTATTGAATGGCTACACCACCAAGATCTCCGGTGATGTGATCAAGCTGAAAACCGCGCAATAAAGTACGAAATTGCCAGGGCGCTGACCCCGGTAAGCGACGTATTATGGGCCTGACTTTCGAGGATGGCCCATGAACCTCAGCATCATTTACGCCCTCGCGGCTGCCGCCCTGTTCGGCGCCAGCACCCCACTGGCCAAAAGCCTTGGCCTAAGCCTCTCGCCCATCCTGCTCGCCGGCCTGCTCTACCTCGGCAGCGGCATCGGCCTTGCCGGTGTGCGCTTGATCCGTGATCGCGGCTGGAAACCTACCGGGCTAACCCCATCGGAATGGCCCTGGCTACTCGGCGCCATCGCCTTCGGCGGCATCCTCGGCCCCGTTGCATTGATGTTCGGCCTGACCCGTACCACCAGCGCCAGCGCCTCCCTGATGCTCAACCTTGAGTCGGTACTGACTGCCGTGATCGCCTGGGTTGTGTTCCGCGAAAACGCCGACCGACGCATCGTCCTCGGCATGCTTGCCATTGTGCTGGGCGGCGTGGTGTTGTCATGGTCCGGTGCCGACGGCAGCCGCCAGGACTGGACCGGACCGCTTGCCGTTGCGCTGGCGTGTTTGTGCTGGGGGATCGATAACAACCTCACGCGCAAAGTGTCCGCGTCTGACGCATTGTTTATCGCAGGTGCCAAAGGCTTGATTGCGGGGCTGGTCAATTGCAGCCTGGCACTTTACCTCGGGGCGCAGATTCCCGGCATGGCGCAATTGGCGCCGATTCTACTGGTAGGTTTCCTCGGCTATGGCATCAGCCTGGTGATGTTCGTGCTGGCCCTCCGCGGGCTGGGCAGCGCGCGCACCGGCGCTTACTTCTCCACGGCACCTTTTCTCGGTGCTGCAGTGGCGTTGCTAGTATTTGGCGAATCGGTGACCGTGGCCTTCTGGATTGCCTCGGCGCTGATGGCCGTAGGCGTGTGGCTGCACCTGACGGAGCGGCATGCCCATGAGCATCTGCATGAGGCAACGGAACATGGGCATTGGCATGTGCATGATGAGCATCATCAACATGAGCATGGGTTTGAGTGGGACTCGAAGGTGCCTCATAGCCAAGTGCATGCACATGGAGTGATGAGACATAGCCATGCGCACTTTCCGGATGTGCATCATCGGCATAGGCATTGAGGGCGGGCTTAGGCATAGGGTGTGACGTCATGGGGCCGCAGACTGAAAGGCCAGACAACTGAGCTGATAAAAGTTGTACTTTTCAAACCCCAGAAATCACAAAACCCCTGGTTTCTTTCGAAACCAGGGGTTTTGTTTACATCGAATTTGGCGGTGAAGGAGAGATTCGAACTCTCGATACAATTTCTTGTATACACACTTTCCAGGCGTGCTCCTTAAGCCACTCGGACACTTCACCGTATCTCGTCAAACCAGTTCAGTCTGTCGAGGCGCGCTAATGTAGTCGAAAGCCTTTCTGATGGCAAAGGTTTTTTTCAGAATTTTCATGCGGTTAGACCGTTATGCCATTCACCGTCCGGCAAGGGGTGGTGATTGTGCCATTCTCAGGCATCGGCGGCACGCGTCTGGAGCGCTTGCTGCGCCCTGCTCCGGGGCGTCTACCCTTGGGGATGCAGGAAAAGCCTGACTGGGTAGTCAGTCACGGCGCTTTACCCGCACGGGCGTGGTGAGTAACGTCTGCGCATCTATCTCTATAACAAGCCCTACAAGGAACCGCGTCATGAGTGAGTTGATTGCCTACCACTTCGAAGACGGTATCGCGACCCTGACCCTGAGCAACGGCAAGGTGAATGCCATTTCTCCGGCGGTGGTCAGTGAGTTTAATGCGGCGCTGGATCAGGCCGAGAAGGATCGGGCGGTGGTGATCATCACGGGCGCGCCGGGGATTTTGTCGGGTGGTTATGATTTGAAGGTGATGACGGCCGGCCCTAAAGAGGCAATCAGCCTGGTGACCTCGGGTTCGACCCTGGCGCGGCGGATGTTGGCGCATCCGTTCCCAGTGATCGTGGCCTGCCCTGGGCATGCGGTGGCCAAGGGCGCGTTCCTGTTGTTGTCGGCCGATTATCGGATTGGCGTCGAAGGCCCGTTCAGCATTGGCCTGAATGAAGTGGCGATTGGCATGACCATGCACCATGCCGGTATCGAGTTGGCGCGGGATCGCCTGCGTAAGTCGGCGTTTCAGCGTTCGGTGATCAATGCCGAGATGTTTGATCCGCAAGGCGCCCTGCACGCCGGTTTCCTCGACAAGGTGGTGGCACCCGAAGAACTGCACGCTGCAGCACTGGAAGCGGCGCGGCAGCTGAAGAAGATCAATATGAACGCGCACAAACACACTAAGTTGAAAGTACGCCGCGCGCTGCTCGAAGCCCTGGACGATGCAATCATCCAGGATCAGGGCCATAGCCTGAGCTAAGTCCCACCCCTGCTGTGCCTGAGCCCGACCTTGAGTCGGGCTTTTTCTTACCTGTAAATGTGAAACGTCCGTAGCCGCTCTAGCTAGCCGTTATCGGCCCATGTGGAAACATGCGCTTAAACATCGGCTATCTCCTACGTCTGTAGGGGCAATTGCCGAATACAGTGCACATCCGTACACTGCGCCACCTTTTGTCCCGATGGGCCGTGTCGATGCTTTTTCTGTTGCGTATGTTGTTGATGAGCCTGCATTTTATGATCGCTGGCGTGCTGGGTGTGCTGGTCGGTGTGTGCCGGCCGTTCAACCCGGACAACAGCCGTCTCTGCGCTCGCCTCTATGCGTTGCCGGCCATGCGGATCTTGGGCTTGAACGTGAAGACCGACGTCGACTCGCTGCGCGACAAGCCCGGTACGTGCGTGGTGATCGCCAACCATCAGTCCAATTACGATTTGTTTGTGTTCGGCAATGTAGTGCCCCACCGCACGGTCTGCATCGCCAAGAAAAGCCTGAAATGGGTACCACTGTTCGGCCAGTTGTTCTGGCTGGCGGGCAATGTGCTGATCGACCGTGGCAATGCGCACAAGGCCCGGCGTGCGATGCTGACGACCACGCATACCTTGCAGCATGAGGACACGTCAATCTGGGTGTTCCCGGAAGGTACGCGCAACCTGGGCAAAGGGTTGTTGCCGTTCAAGAAAGGCGCGTTCCATATGGCGATTGCGGCCGGTGTGCCTATCGTGCAGGTGTGTGTCAGCAATTACGTGACGCAGATGAAGCTCAATCGTTGGGACAGCGGCAGTGTGCTGATACGCTCGTTGCCGCCGATTCCTACCTGTGGGTTGACGGTGGATGACATCCCTCAGTTGCTGCTGACGTGTCAGACGCAGATGGATGAATGCATTGCACAGATGGACCGTGAGCTTGTAGGAGCGAGCTTGCTCGCGAAAAACGTATAAGCGACGACGGTCCCATCTGATGGCGCCGCCTTATCGTTGACGATTGTCGCGGGCAAGCCCGCTCCCACAGGGGAACGGGTATATCGGTGAGCAACAACGGAACGCCATTCAGGCTAAGCTGCCCAACATCTGTCCTCTTGATAAGAAGTGATCAGCACCATGGGTAGAGTTGTTGCGGCTGCCGTCTACAGCGCCGGTAAGAAAATCTCGGAAATCACTCTCGATGAAGGCGCGGCCTGGGCCGCCAAACCTGGGCACTTTGTGTGGATCGGCCTGGAAGAACCCAGCGCCCAGGAACTGAACAACCTGCAACGCCAGTTCAACCTGCACGAGCTGGCGATTGAAGACGCCATGGAAAAACACAGCCGCCCGAAGCTGGAAACCTTCGGCGACGCGCTGTTTATCGTCACCTACTCACCGGTGCGCGAGAACGGCAAGCTGGAGTTTATCGAAACCCATATCTTTGCCGGCAACGGCTACATCATCACCGCACGCAACGGCCACTCGGCGTCCTACGGTTTTGTGCGCCAGCGTTGTGAGGCGCGCCCGTTGTTGCTGGAGCATGGGGAAGATTTCGTACTCTATGCGTTGCTGGATTTTGTCACCGAAAACTATCAGCCGGTGAGCGAGGCGATCCACGCCGAGATTGATGAGCTGGAGCGTAACGTGCTGTGTAGTTCGCTCAACGAGCGCGATATCCAGCATCTCCACGGCCTGCGCCGCGATGTGTTGCGGCTCAAGCGGCACGTGGCGCCGATGGTGGAGATCAGCCAAGAGTTGCAGAAGCTCAGCTTCCCGTTTATCGACAAGAACATGCGCCCGTATTTTCGTGATGTTCAAATCCACGTTACGCGACAGATGGAAGACCTCACCACCCTGCGCGACATTGCCAGCCAGACCATCGAGATCGGTGTGTTGCTGGAGGCTTCGCGCCAGAGCGTGGTGCAGCGCAAGTTCGCCGCGTGGGCGGCGATCCTGGCGTTCCCCACGGCGGTGGCGGGGATTTACGGGATGAACTTCCAGAACATGCCCGAGCTGCAATGGCACTACGGCTATTTTGCGGTACTCGGGTTTATTACCTTGGGCTGTACCGGTTTATGGGCCAGCTTCAAGCGTTCGGGCTGGCTTTAAGCCTTGGCTTCAGGTTGGTGCGCCACAAAGCGCATCATCCATTCCGCCACGGTCACGCCGTGGTGGTCGCGATCCAGGCTGGCCACGCCTTTGCTGTAGATCTTTTCACCCAGGGTTGTCTGAAGTATTTCCAGCAACTCGCGGGAATAGTCATGAACAAACTCCGGATGGCCCTGGAAGCACAGCACCTGGTCGCCAATGTGATACGCGGCAAACGGGCAGAATTCGCTGGAGGCGATCACGGTGGCGTTTTCCGGCAAGGTGGTGACTTGATCCTGGTGGCTGATCAATAGCGTCAGTTCCGGCACCTCGGGGCTCATCCATGGCGTCTTGGCATCCAGCTTGTAGGCGTGGGTGCCCATGCCCCAGCCCTGGCTGGCACGTTCGGCCTTGCCGCCCAGTAGCAGCGCAAGCAACTGATGGCCGAAGCACACGCCCAGCAGCTTGTCGCCGCGCTCATAACGCGTGAGCAGGTAGGTCTTGAGCCTCTGGATCCAGGGGTCGGTACCGAAGGAATCGGCCTTGCTGCCGGTGATCAGGTACGCGTCAAACACTTCGTCATCCGGCGGGTACTCGCCTTGCACCACGTTGTAGACCACAAACTCGGCGGCTATCGGTTGCTTGGCGAACAGGCGCTTGAACATCTGCCCATAGCCTTGGTACTCATCGATCAAAGCGGGACGCAGAATATCGGTTTCCAGGATGCAGACGCGTAGCGACATAAAAAATACCTGACACGGCGATGGGAATATTGCACACCCCAGAGCCTGCCTTGAAATACACCTTCAAAGCAAGCTCCCCTCCTACATTTTGATTACCGGAACACTTCACCCTGCGCGGCCTTTTCCAGCAACAACGCCGGCGGCGAGAAGCGCTCCCCGTACTCCTCGGCGAGGTAGCGGGCGCGGGCGATGAAGTCGTTCAGCCCGTACTGGTTGATAAACTGCAACGCGCCGCCACTCCAAGCGGCAAAACCGATGCCGAAGATTGAACCGACGTTGGCATCCGCCGTGGACATCAACACGCCCTCCTCCACACAGCGCACGGTTTCGATGGCTTGGATAAACAGCAAGCGGTCACGCACATCCTGGGGGGAGATTTGCTTGCCGGGTTGTTCAAACCGTTTTTTCAGCTCAGGCCACAGATGCTTCTGACCGCCAGCGGGATAGTCGTAAAAACCACCGCCTGCCGCCTTGCCCGTGCGCTTGTATTCGTTCACCAACAGATCAATCACCGCCGTCGCCGGATGATTCGGCATAGCCTTGCCTTCGGCCTGCAGGTCCTTGGCCGTTTGCTGTCGGATATGGCTCATCAGGCTGAGGGACACTTCATCGGACACCGCCAACGGCCCCACTGGCATCCCGGCCTTGCGCGCTTCGGTCTCGATCATCGGCGCAGCCACGCCTTCGCCGAGCATGGCGATGCCTTCGTTGGTAAAGGTGCCGAATACCCGCGAGGTAAAGAAACCGCGACTGTCGTTGACCACAATCGGGGTTTTCTTGATTTGCAGTACGAAGTCAAAACCTCGGGCCAGGGTTTCGTCGCTGGTGCGCGCCCCCTTGATGATTTCCACCAAGGGCATCTTGTCCACGGGGCTGAAGAAGTGCAGGCCGATGAACCTGGCTTGATCAGGCACCGCCGTGGCCAGGCCGCTGATGGGCAAGGTGGAGGTGTTGGAGGCGATCACCGCGTCGGCCCCCACCACGCTTTGCGCCGCAGCCGAAACCTTGGCCTTGAGTGCGCGGTCTTCGAATACGGCCTCGATGATCAGGTCGCAGCCGGCCAGGTCGGCGTCATCCTGCGTAGGATGAATGCGCGCCAGGGTGGTTTCGCGCTGTTCGGCGGTCAATTGCCCACGGCTGACTTTCTTGTCCAGCAATGCGGCCGAATGAGCTTTGCCTTTTTCGGCGGCGGCCAGGGTGATGTCTTTGAGCACCACCTCGATACCCGCACAGGCACTGACATAGGCGATGCCCGCGCCCATCATCCCGGCGCCGAGCACGCCGACTTTGCGCGTTACATAAGGCGCAAAACCCTGCGGTCGCGAGCTGCCGGCATTGATTTGATTGAGCTGGAACCAGAAGGTGCCGATCATGTTCTTCGCTACTTGCCCGGTCACCAGTTCGGTGAAGTAACGGGTTTCGATCAGGTGTGCGGTGTCGAAGTCCACTTGGGCGCCCTCGACTGCAGCACAGAGGATTTTCTCCGGCGCGGGGAAGCAGCCCTGGGTCTTGCTACGCAAAATCGACGGCGCAATGGCGAGCATCTGCGCGACTTTAGGGTGGGACGGCGTGCCGCCGGGAATCGCGTAGCCCTTGGTGTCCCAGGGTTGCCTGGCCTGCGGATTAGCCAGAATCCAGGCACGGGCTTGGGCCAGCAATGCCTCGCGATCCGCCGCCAACTCATCAATCAAACCCGCTTGCAGGGCCTGGGCGGGCCGCACCTTTTTGCCTTCGAGCAAATACGGCAAGGCTTTTTCCAGGCCAAGCATGCGCACCATACGCACCACGCCGCCGCCCCCGGGCAACAGGCCGAGGGTGACTTCCGGCAAACCCAGTTGCACGGACTTGTCGTCCAGCGCGACCCGGTGATGGCAGGCCAGGCAAATTTCCCAACCACCGCCCAGGGCCGCGCCATTGATCGCGGCGACCACCGGTTTGCCGAGGGTTTCCAGGCGGCGCAATTGCGCTTTCAATACCAAGACACTGTCGTAGAACGCCTTGGCCTGGGCTTTATCGACCTTGATCAGCTCATTGAGGTCGCCCCCGGCAAAAAAGGTTTTCTTGGCCGAGGTGATCACCACTCCGGCGATCTCGTCCTTTTCCGCTTCCAGGCGCGCGAGGGTAGCCGCCATGGCTTCGCGGTAGGCGGCGTTCATGGTGTTGGCGCTCTGGCCGGGCATGTCCAGGGTCAGTACCACGATCTGGTCCTGGCCTTTTTCGTAACGAATGGCATCGGTCATGACAAATTCCTTAGGCTCAGAGGCGTTCGATAATGGTGGCGATCCCCATGCCACCGCCGACACACAAGGTGGCCAGGCCGTAGCGTTGCTGGCGCACCTCGAGCTCGTCGAGCAAGGTGCCGAGAATCGCGCAGCCGGTGGCGCCCAAGGGGTGGCCCATGGCGATGGAGCCGCCGTTGACATTGACCCGTGCGGCGTCGATGCCCATGTCCTTGATGAACTTGAGCACGACCGAAGCAAAGGCTTCGTTGACTTCGAACAGGTCGATGTCTTCAACCCGCAGGCCGGCTTTGGCCAGTGCTTTGCGAGTGGCCGGCGCGGGGCCGGTGAGCATGATGGTCGGGTCGGTACTGGTCACCGCCGTGGCGACAATACGCGCCCGCGGTTGCAGGCCCAGTTCACGGCCTTTGGCCTCGGAACCGATCAGCATCAGCGCGGCGCCATCCACAATGCCGGAACTGTTGCCCGGCGTATGCACATGGTGGATGCGCTCCACGTGGCTATAGACCCGCAACGCGGTGGCGTCGAAGCCCATCTGGCCCATCATTTCGAAACTGGGATTGAGCTTGCCCAAGCCCTCGAGGGTTGAGTCGCCGCGGATAAATTCGTCATGGTCCAGCAGCACGATGCCGTTCTGGTCGTGCACCGCGATTAACGACTTATTGAAGGAACCGTCTGCCCTCGCCCTGGCGGCTTTCTGCTGGGACTGTAGGGCAAAGGTGTCGACATCCTGGCGAGTGAAGCCTTCCAGGGTAGCGATCAGGTCGGCGCCAATGCCTTGGGGCGTGAAGTGGCTATGCATATTGGTTTGCGGGTCGAGCACCCAGGCGCCGCCATCGCTGCCCATGGGCACGCGGGACATGGATTCGACGCCGCCGACGACCACCAGGTCTTCGAAGCCGGAACGCACCTTCATCGCCCCCAGGTTCACCGCCTCCAGGCCCGACGCGCAGAAGCGATTGACCTGCACACCGGCAACACTGACATCCCAGTCGGCCACCAGCGCGGCGGTCTTGGCGATATCGGCGCCCTGGTCGCCCACGGGGGTGACGCAGCCCAAGACGATATCATCCACTTGGCGGGTGTCGAGGTCGCTGCGCTGCGCCAGCGCCGTGAGCAAGCCGGCCACCAGGTTTACCGGCTTGACGCTGTGCAGGGCACCGTCGGCCTTGCCTTTTCCCCGGGGCGTGCGTATCGCATCAAAGATCAAAGCTTGGGTCATGACATCCTCGAACCGCTATGGGTGTGTGCCCCTACCTTAGGCCCGATTGACACGGTTTCAATGACGGATGCGCTCATTGCTTTTGACCCCCTCGCTCGGACGAACGGTAGGTACCTACGGGAAATGCCTGATTAATCGTTTTAGCTGTCTAGCCCTAGGGCTGGCGCCAAGATGGCAATAAGCCTCATGCCGTTTTTAGCGCAAATACTTCTTAGCTGATATGAAATGAGTCTAAGCCAGAAAGAACGGGCGCTCTAAGGTTGAATCTGTAAGACGCTGCTGCCGGGTTTTGCTGGAGCAGTTGTAAGAAAAGTGCAACGTCACCTCGCGATACTGACTTCAACGGCACGCATTTGGCGCTCAGGAATAACAACAAAAGAAAAGGCAGTCAGCCATGTTCAAACAATCGAAAGTACGTCAGGCGGGACTTATCCTGTTCGCCACCACCTTGATTCTGATCTTGCCCAATTTAACCAAGGTTATTGGGTGACACTCCCAGCTTCCGTGCACACACCGCACCAGGCCTGCAGCTTTTGGCAGCACCTGCCAGGACATTGCGCTTAGCGCTCCTGTTGCAGGAGCTGTCTTTTTACCTGCCGTTTTCCGTTATCGTGTGCGCCCTCACTCTCTCGCAACGGGCCTGTGCCTTGAAACCGATCCTCGCCCTTTTTGCCCTGCTGCTGAGCCTGCCTGCGGCGGCGGCACAGTTGACCATCGAGTTGGACCACACCCACAAAACCTGGGAGACCGCCGAGCTGCTCAAGCATCCCGACGCTCAGACGGTGCAGATCGTCGATGATGTGTCCTACAAGCGCAACATGACCTATCGTGCGGTGCCCCTGACGGCGCTCCTGCCTGGTTTGAAGCCTGCGAGCCATCTGCAAGCGGTGGCCCTGGATGGTTTCGCCGCCGAACTTTCTGCCGCGCCGTTGTTGGAAAACAGCGGCGCCCGTGCCTGGCTGGCCGTGGAAGACCCGGCCCATCCATGGCCACCGCTGGCACAGGGCAAGCCCAGCGCCGGCCCCTTCTATCTGGTCTGGACCAATCCTCAAGCCGGACGTATCAGCCCGGAACAGTGGCCGTTCCAGGTCTCCAGGTTCAAACAGTTGCAGACGGTTGGCGAGCGTTTCCCGGCGTTATTGCCCGACCCGAAGCTGGCGGCGAACGACCCGATCAACCAAGGCTTCGCGTTGTTCCAGAAGAACTGCCTGGCGTGCCATCGCCTCAATGGCGGCGGTGATGCCCAGATGGGGCCGGACCTGAATGTGCCCTACAACCCCACCGAGTATTTCAGCGGCGATTTTCTCAAGCGTTACATCCGCGACCCGCAAAGCCTGAGGCATTGGCCACAGGCGAAGATGCCGGCGTTTACAGCCAGTGTATTGCCAGACAATGAGTTGGATTTGCTGGTGGGGTATCTGCGGCATATGGCGGGCCGCAAATTGTAGGAGCGAGCTTGCTCGCTCCTACAGTTATCAGTTATCGATCATTGCTGCGGCGCCACAAATACCTTGGCATGCATCTGCTCATGCCCACCGCCACGGCGCATGCCGCGTACCGGGCAGGCGTCGAGGTAGTCCAGGCCGATGGCCAGCTTCAAGTGCCGCTCCGGCCGCGCCAGTTGGTTGGTCACGTCAAAGCTGTACCAGGCGTCATCCAGCCAGGCTTCGGCCCAGGCATGACTGGCCAGGTGCGCGCTGTCTTCGGTGTACAAATACCCCGACACATACCGCGCCGGGATCCCCAGGCTGCGTGCGCAGGCCAGGAACGCATGGGTATGGTCCTGGCACACCCCAGCGCCCCCTGCGAACGCTTGGGCGGCGCAGGTATCGACGTCGGTCGCGCCGGGGGTGTAGACCATGGTGTGGTTGAGCGCCTGCATCAAGTCGATAAGCGCCGTGCGGTCGCGACGCTGATGGCAGTTTTGCTCGGCAAACCCGCGCAGGGCGTCGTCGGGCTCGGTGAGGCGCGTGGAGCGCAGGAACGGAAAGGCAGACTGGCTTTCGTGTTCGGCCTCGCGCAATTCATCGATCTCCACCACGCCCCGGGCGCCAATGATAATGGCGTCATGGGGCTCGTCCAGGGTGAGCACATGCAGGATGTTGCCGAACGGGTCCACCTGCGCCCGCACCGGGCGCGGCAGGTCGAGTTGCCAGCTCAGCACGTGCTGGCGCTCGCTGTCATGGGGGGTCAGGCGCAGGTACTGGATGCTGGCGCGCACCTGGTCTTCGTAGTGGTAGGTGGTGTCGTGGCTGATGGAGAGTCTCATGCCGCCTCCAGGTAGGAACTGTAGATGGCGTCGCCCAACTGGCGGACCAAAGGGATAAAGTCGGTCAGCCAGGCATGCAGGCCTTCCTCGAGGATTTCGTCGATGGCGGTAAAGCGCAGGCGCGCATCCATCTCGGCGGCCAAGCGCTGGGCCGGGCGGCCATTGAGGCCTGGCAGGCTGGCGAGGATCTGGTCGATCTCTTCGCTGCAAGCACGCAGCGAACGCGGCACATCGGCGCGTAACAGCAGCAGCTCGGCCACTTGCCGAGCGCCTGGCGCATCGCGATAAATCTCGGTGTACGCCTCGAACGACGACAGTGCGCGCAGCAACGCACTCCATTGGTAATACGCGTGAGCCGTGCCATCGCTGACCGCCGCCGCCTGTTCGCCGGCCATTTCGTAGCGGGCATCCAGCAGGCGCAGGGTGTTATCGGCGCGCTCGATAAAGGTGCCCAGGCGGATAAAGCGAAAGGCATCGTTGCGCATGATGGTGCCGTACGTGGCGCCCCGAAACAGATGGGAACGCTCCTTGACCCACTCACAAAACCGGCTCATGCCGTAATGGCTGAGCCCCTGCTGGGCGATATCGCGAATGTCCAGCCAGGTGGCGTTGATGTTTTCCCACATGTCGGCGGTGATCCGCCCACGTACCGCATGGGCGCTGGCCCGCGCCGCGCCCAGACAGCTGTAGATGCTCGCCGGGTTGGCCGCGTCCAAGGCAAAAAAATGCAGCAAGCGTTCAGCGTGCAGTGGGCCATGGCGCTCGTGGTAATCGTCCAGAGTGCCGGTGATCAACAGCGGCATGGCTAATTCATGCAGGCCATCGCCGCGCCCGTCCTGGGGCATCAGCGATAGCGAATAGCTGACATCGAGCATGCGCGCGAGGTTTTCGGCACGCTCCAGGTAGCGCGACATCCAGTACAAATCCGAGGCAGTTCTACTCAACATGGCATCAGTCCTCGACCACCCAGGTGTCTTTGGTTCCGCCGCCCTGGGACGAGTTGACCACCAGCGAGCCTTCGCGCAGCGCCACACGGGTCAGGCCACCCGGCACCACGCGGGTGTCCTTGCCGGACAACACGAAGGGGCGCAGGTCGATATGGCGCGGGGCGATGCCGTTTTCGACAAAGGTCGGGCAGGTGGACAAGCACAGGGTCGGCTGCGCGATATAGGCGTGTGGCTTGGCCTTGATACGCGCCCGGAACGCTTCGATTTCTGCGGTTGTAGACGCCGGGCCAACCAGCATGCCGTAACCACCGGAGCCCTGGGTTTCCTTGACCACCAAGTCGGGCAGGTTGGCCAGCACGTGGGACAACTCGTCAGGCTTACGGCATTGAAACGTCGGAACGTTCTGCAGGATCGGCTCTTCATCGAGGTAGAAGCGGATCATCTCGGTGACGAACGGGTAAACCGATTTGTCGTCCGCGACTCCGGTGCCAATGGCGTTGGCCAGCACCACATTGCCGCAACGATAGGCGGCGAGCAGGCCGGGTACACCAAGCATCGAGTCGGGGTTGAATGCCAAGGGATCTAGAAATGCATCATCGAGGCGACGGTAGATCACATCGACAGCCTTGGGCCCATCGGTGGTGCGCATGAACACACGGTCATCGCGCACGAACAAATCCGCGCCTTCCACCAACTCCACACCCATTTCCCGAGCCAGGAAGGCATGTTCGAAGAACGCGCTGTTGAAACGCCCGGGCGTCAGTACCACCACACTGGGGTTATCCAGGGGGCTGGCGCTTTTGAGGGTGTCGAGCAGCAGGTTGGGGTAATGGTCGATGGGCGCGATGCGCTGGGCCGCGAACAACTCGGGGAACAGACGCATCATCATCTTGCGGTCTTCGAGCATGTAGCTGACACCGCTGGGCGTGCGCAGGTTGTCTTCGAGCACGTAGTACGTGCCGTCGCCATCGCGTACGAGGTCCACCCCGGAGATGTGCGAATAGATATCGCGGTGCAAATCCAGGCCTTGCATTGCCAGTTGGTATTGCTCGTTGGCCAATACCTGCTCGGCGGGGATGATGCCGGCCTTGATGATGCGTTGGTCGTGGTACAGGTCGGTGAGGAACAGGTTCAGCGCCTTGACCCGCTGGATGCAACCGCGTTCGACAACCCGCCATTCACTCGCCGGAATGCTGCGGGGGATGGTATCGAAGGGGATCAGGCGCTCGGTGCCTTGTTCGTCCCCGTAGAGGGTGAAGGTGATGCCGGCGCGGTGGAACAGCAAATCGGCTTCACGCCGGCGCTGGGCCAGCAGTTCGGCAGGGGTGTCGGCCAACCAACGGGCGAACTCGCGATAATGGGGGCGAACCTGCCCTGCCCCATCGTACATTTCATCGTAATAAGTGCGGATCATGCCGTACTCCTTGTCACCCGGACTCAAGAACCTTCGCAAGGCCCGTGCCAGCGGCATAAACACTTGATAATCAAACAGTTGCATAATCCGAGGGGATTTGCCGCACCGTCCTGGTGCGCGTAATTGCCTGGGCCACGCCGTACGCTCCGTTGCAATGCGGCGTTTGGCTATCAACAGCATAGTCAGAGTTGATTTCACTGCCCGCCTGCACATGCGGATAATCGCCCACATCGGTTGAACAGGACGTGTCCTACAGCCAAACCCTTTGCACATTCAGTAACGTATTGACTCGTGTACTGATGACTCCTCGGTCTTCCCTTTCCGCCACCCTATTCGGGTGGCTTTTTTTTGCGCCTGAAACGGCAGTTTCCGTTGCGACGGTAGCCCAAACAAAATCGGCCGACCCAAAGGTCAGCCGATACGCTGTGCTGCTCATAAATACCAACTACATGGGTAACCCACGCACCTCCTGCTTGACGCCCCATCCTTCGATGATCCCTCCCAGGGGCTCGACCACCGCTTCAAAGTCTTGCTCGAAGTCTCCTATGCCGTCGTAGGTTGCGAACATGATTTTGCTCAGTTCCAGGTACCAGGCGCCATCGTCGCGCGCGCTGACCTGGGCGTTGAGGGACTCCCCACGAAATCGACCCGCAGCCCTGCGCGCCCGTTCCTCATCCGGGAAAATGGCGTAGAACTCGATGGGGTGAAAGCGCGAGAAATCAAAGCCGCCTTCTTTCATGCGGCGCAGTACGTTGGTGCTGATGTCTTCTTGATAGGCTGTGCTCATGAAACGTCCTCCTCACACCGATGGATAGACTTTCCGTGCTTCCTGAAGCCCCGCGCCCTGCTGACGCGGGCACCACGGCATAACAACACCGCAGGAAAACAAGCATGTAGCTGACAAGACCAGACCTTAGCGATTCATTCGCTGATCTCGATTGCAGAGTAGCGTGAAGCTATCGCCGCCACCAGAGGTGCTTGAAGGGTCTATAGAAAATGTTCAGGCCGCGGGTTCGACCTTGAGGTCCTTGATACCATTCTGATCATGCAGGCTCTTGACCGTGGGGTCGGGGACACGGTCGGCAAGATCGTTAAGGTCCAGCTTTTCCAACACCGGCGACACACGCACGCGCACCATTTGTGCGGCTTCTTCCAGCGTCGGCTCATGCTCGCAGTCGAATTGCTCGACTACCGGCTCGCCGCGGTCGTTGATGAAAGAAACATTCCACTTCGGCATCGGTGCCTCCTCGATAAAACCCATAGGTGGGCTTACTTCTATCTGGACCGTGAGGGCTCGCCAAACGTTCCACTCAAGGCCGGAGGCACCGGATCAACTGCACTTATTTTTCAGCGTGTTCTTTCAAGGCTTTCAAGGTGTTGAACGGCGCGTCCACCACAAACTTGTTGGCCAGCCACGACGGCACGCTGCCGCCTGGCTCGGTGTGTACCTGGTAGGTGACTTCGGTCTGGTTATCGCCCTTTGGCACCAGTTTCCAGAAACCCTCCACCTGGGCGACCCGCACGTAGCCTTTTGCTTCAGGCTTGTAGGTCGGCACGCCTTCCAGCTTGCGCGTGACGGTGCCGTCAGCGGCTTTGGTGGTGGTGACGTGGATGTACGAGTCGCGGTCCGTCACAGGGAACGGGGCCTTGAACTGGGTGTAGGTCCAGGCTTCGTCGCCTTTCTTGTCGACGAGCTTCTGGGATTTGCATTCATGGATCCATGCGCAAGCACCGACCACATCTTCCTGCAGCGCCTGGACCTTGGCCAAAGGCGCTTTGATCACGGTCACGCCGCGATAGGCCTTGTACTTGGAACCGGCAATCTCGCTCAGCGACACCTTGATACCGTCTTCGTCCTTGGCGACTTGCCAATCCTCAGCCTGGGCAGTGGCCGCAAACAACAGCGTAAAACCGCACAGCACAGCCACTCGTTTCAGCGAACCCATCGTTGTATTCCTTATTGTTGAAGTTCCGATAGTAAAGCCCATCAAGCCGCCGTCATCTGCTCCCACCAGCCGATCAGGCGGATGGCATCGGCCTGGTCGTTGCCGCACACCTCAATATCGGCCTTGAAATCACTGCACACGGCTGGCCGCTGCGGTTGACCGAACAACTGGCACAGTTGTTCCACCGACAGGTGCACGCAGCGAACGCCAGCGGGTTTGCCCTGAGGCATTCCGGGTAGTGGCGAACTGATGGAGGGGGCAATGCAGCAGGCGCCACAGCCTTCACGGCATTTCATGACCAGCAGGTCCTCGACGACTCAATAGGGATGGCCGGGCTAGAGTACGCCCTTAAACAGCTGTTTTAAAATGGCCCAACAGGGTTTTTCGCACAAAACAAAAATGACCAACCAGTCTGCGACAGATGGTCGGCAACCTGGGTCACCTGTGGACCGAAAGTTTATTGCTTGAATTCGAAATCCAGCGCAGCCCCTTCTACATCACGGCGCTCTTCGTTACGCAGTTGCAGCTTCATCTCATTGCTGAGCAAGCGGCCGTTGATCTGGAACGCACTGTTGTCGGTGGGCTTTTCACCAAACATCGGCGGCAACAGAGGCACGCTCTTGGGCTTGGGCATGGTGCCAATGGGTTGCAAGTGCCTGACCATGTCCGAAGGCAGGGACAGGTCCAACTGTGCCGGTGGCAGTTTGGTCTGGGCGACCTCATGGGCCGACTTGGACTTGCTCGCCACGGGTGCACGCTTTTTGGTCGAAGCGGCTTTTTTTTGCGCAGCAGGGGATTTTTTCGCAGGCGTTGGCTGCTTGGCTGAGGTCTTTTGCTCGGCACCGACAACAGGCTTGCCTTCAGCCACAGGTGCTGCCGCCAGCACGCTACCGGCATTGCACAGGCTCAGCAGACCAAGCATCAACGTAACGCGAAAAATAGAAGTCATATCGCCAACAGCATTAACGGCAGAAGGCCATATGCTCGCTTGTTGTGCGCGGCATGACAAGGGCACAGATCAGTCTTGTCCCCTTTGCTCGCCTCAAAAACCCGCTGCGGCCTCTTGGCACAGCTGGCTGGCAAGCATTCCCAGGGTCATCAACGCCCTCTCCGCCTCGCGGTTCCACGGCGTGCCGCAATTGAGGCGAATACAGTGGTTGAACTGTTCGGTATTACTGAAAATCAGCCCTGGCGCAATGCTGATGCCTTGTTGCAGGGCACGCACATGCAGTTCCTGAGTATTGACCCGCCCCGGCAAACTGACCCACAGGATAAAGCCGCCGGTCGGGCGGGTCATCTGGGTGCCCTCGGGGAAATACTGCTGCACCGCCAATTGGAAGGCGCTGAGGTTCTTGCGGTATTCCTGGCGGATGTAGCGCAAATGACGGTCGTAGCCACCGTTTTCCAGATAGGCCGCGACGCCCATCTGGGTGACGCTGCATGCCGAATGCGTGCTGAACATCTGCAGGCGCTGGATTTCCTGCTGGTATTTACCGGCAATCATCCAGCCAATGCGTACGCCCGGCGACAAGGTCTTGGAAAAGCTTGAGCAATAGATCACCCGGTCGAGGCGGTCGTAGGCCTTGAGGGCTTTGGTGCGGCCGAGTTCGAACATCAACTCGCCGTAAATATCATCTTCGACGATCTGGATATCAAAGTCCGACGCCAGGCGCAGCAACTGTTTCTGCCGCTCCTCTGGCATGGTGCCGCCCAGCGGGTTACTCAAGCGCGTAGTCAGCACCAGCGCCTTGATCGACCATTGGTTGGCGGCCAGTTGCAGGGCTTCCAGGCTCATGCCCGTGGCAGGGTCACTGGGGATCTCGATCACCTTGAGGCCCAGCAAATCAGCCAATTGCAGCAAGCCGTAATAGGTCGGCGACTCAGCCGCGATCAGGTCGCCAGGGCGCGTCAGCACGCGCAGCGACATTTGCAAGGCGTCGACACAGCCGTGGGTGATCACCACTTCGGAAGGGTCCACTACCACCCCGGCATCGCGCATGCGGATCGCCACCTGGCGCCGCAGGGGTTCAAAGCCAGGGCTGAACATGTAGCTGAAGGCCCGTGGGCTCTGGAAACGCGTGACCTTGGCCAACTGCTGATGCAGTGCCCGCACTGGCAGGTAGTCGACACTCGGCACCGCCGCGCCCAAGGGAAACACCCCTTCACGGCGCGACTCGACCAGCACCTGCTGGATGATACTGCTACGGGTGACCAACCCTGGGCGCTCGACCCGTGCGATATCAGGCGTAGGCGCCGTGAGTGCTGGCGTCTGGTGCACGTAGTAGCCCGACTGCGGCCGCGCCCGGATCAGCCCCTGGTCTTCCAGGTTGGCATAGGCCTGCAGCACCGTGGCATGGCTTACATTGAGCTGGGAACTCATCTTGCGCACCGACGGCACGCGCTCCCCCGGTTGGTAGACACCGCGGCGGATGTCCTCAGCCAGTTGCTGGGCAATACGTTGGTAAAGCAACAGATTGGTCATGACGCAGCACTCGATTTCACGGGCATTTTATTTTTGTGTGAAACATACCGGCACAGTTTAGAAGTGTACGGGGACAGTTGCCACAATAGTCGAGCGTGGGCGGGAGTGACAGTAAAAACTGCCGGGGGAGCTGGGGTGGGCATCGCCGAAACGAAATGTGGGAGCGGGCTTGCTCGCGAAGGCGGTGTGTCAGTCAGCACATCCAGTACTGAGCCACCGCATTCGCGAGCAAGCCCGCTCCCACAATTTGGATCTGCGTCAGCTATTAGCGCGCAGCGCCCAATTGGCCCTTCTCGTCAGAGAACACAATTTCCACCCGACGATTCTGTGCACGACCACGCTCGGAGGCATTGGCTTCCACCGGGTATTGGTCGCCATACCCCTCGACCTCAATGCGTTTGTCATCGATACCCAGGTCCATCAACAGGTCGGCCACCGATTGAGCCCGGTCGCGGGACAGTTTCAGGTTTTCCTGCTCGCCACCGGTGTTGTCGGTGTAGCCCTCGATGCGCACCCGACGCTTGGGGTTCAGTTGCAGGAATTGCACGATCTTGAGCACCGTGCGGTTGGCCGAGTTCTGCAGCTCCGCTTCGCCGGTGTCGAACAGTACGTCGCCCAGGGTCATCACCAGGCCACGGTCGGTCTGGGTGGTGAGGCTGGCGATTTGCGCTTCAACCCACTTGCCCTGCTGTTGCACGCTGGCCAGCTTGTTTTCGCGCAAGGCCAGTTGCAGGCGCTGACGTTCCAACTCCAGTTGGGTGCCGCGCTCGGCATTCAGGCCCTGCTGGGTGTGCTCTCGGGCGATGGCGCTGTAGCGCTGGCTCAGGTAGGCGTAATGCACCACATCGGAGCCGCTGCCCCAGTAGCTGGACAGGCGATCGGCGCGGGCCAGGGACTCTCCGGCGCGGATCACGTCCTTGGGCGCGAAGCGCAGCACGTTGGCGTCTTCCTTGACCTTTTGAAAGTCATCGCCGGCCTGCTGCAACGCCTGCTCACTCGTGGGTTGGCTCGCACAGCCGCCCAAGGCCACGCTGCCCAGCAGCAGTACACAGCTCAGGCCACGGATCATCGGGCTCATTGTGCTTCTCCCAACTGCAGCTGCTTACGCAGGCGAGTGATACGGGTATTGAGCACGTTCAATTGTTCCTGGCTCTTGCCCGTCAGCACTTTGGCTTCGGCCAGGCGTGCGTCCAGCTCAGCCTGCTCGGCGCGCATACGCGCTCGCTTGTAGGATTGGTCGGCCATGTTGCCCTTGGCCCGGGCGAATTTTTCTTCGGCCAGCTTCAGTTCGGGGGATTCATCGGTGTTGGCCCCGACCGCGGTGGCTTGTTCCAAGGCTTGCTGGGTCAGGCGCATTTGTTCGATCGGCGCAGGATCGGTTGCGCATCCCGCCAGCGCGACAACGGCGAGGGCCGCGAAAAGAGCTCGATAAATCACTGTAAATCCCTACTTTGTTGGGGTGCCGACAGGTTGTTGCAGTTGCGCTTTCCAACGCTCCAGATTGCGCTGCAGCGCGGCTTGAGCGGCACCGGAGGCGGGCAATTCTGTCATCTTTTTCGTCAGCTGTCCGCGAAGCCAAGGATCATTGCAGGCCGAGTTGTGGGAAATCGCCAGGTACAGGCCAGGCTGATCGACAGGCACCTCATGGGCCACCAGGTCATTACTCATACCCAGGGTCTGGGCCATGGCCATGCCGGAATAGCGCCCAGCCAGCACGTAGTCCACCTCACCGAGCAACAGTTTCTGGAAAGCCGGCGTCAAATTGGGCAGGCGTTGCAGGTTGAGTTGCTGGCTGGCGAAGGTTTCGAACTCCGCGCTCAAGCGCGCACGTTCCGAGACTGCGCCTTTGTGGCCGTGCAAATCGGCGGCGGTGGAATAGACCACGGCTGAATCCCTAAGCGTCCATACCAGGTAGTCGGTCTGCATCAGCGCCGGATGGATGTAGTCGAAGTGGTCCAGCTCACCCAGATTCAGCGGTGCGTCGGCGAGAATGTCCATGCGCCCGCTACGCGCTTCCTCCAGGGCCAGGGAGCGTTTGCCGCCGTAGAGCAGGTCGATTTTCAGCCCGAGCTCCTTGCCCACTTGTTGCAGCACGTCAGCGGTCGCGCCGATCAGGTGCGTAGGGTCCTGGGGGTCACGCCAGAGTAATGGCGGTGCGTCCGGGCTGCCAGTGATCACCAGACGCTCGCACTTGCCGGCGGCGAGCGTCAGGCTCGGCAGCAGCGTAAGGCCCAGCAGTAAGGCCCAGGGGCGCAGTTCCATGGCAAGACTCTCCCGATCAGTAAAAAAAAACCCGGTCATAAGACCGGGCTCTTTATAAGTGAAGCGGCTGGATTAGACCAGCTTCTCCAATTCAGGTACGGCTTCGAACAAGTCCGCCACCAGGCCATAATCGGCGACCTGGAAGATCGGCGCTTCTTCGTCCTTGTTGATCGCAACGATCACTTTGGAGTCTTTCATACCGGCCAAGTGCTGGATCGCGCCGGAGATACCGACGGCGATGTACAGCTGTGGCGCAACGATCTTGCCGGTCTGGCCGACCTGCATGTCGTTGGGTACGAAACCTGCATCAACGGCTGCGCGGGAAGCGCCGACCGCAGCGCCCAACTTGTCGGCCAGGGCGTACAGGTGTTTGAAGTTGTCACCGTTCTGCATGCCACGCCCGCCGGAAACGACGATCTTGGCAGCGGTCAGTTCAGGACGGTCCGACTTGGCCAGCTCTTCGCCGACGAAGCTGGAAGTGCCAGCGTCGTGGGCAGCGGAGACGGCTTCAACGGCAGCCGAGCCACCTTCGGCGGCAACCGGGTCGAAACCGGTGGCACGCACGGTGATGACCTTGACCGAGGCGTTGGACTGCACGGTAGCGATGGCGTTGCCGGCGTAGATCGGGCGCTTGAAGGTATCGGCGCTTTCTACCGAGATGATCTCGGAGATCTGGTCAACGTCCAGCTGCGCGGCAACGCGTGGCAGGATGTTTTTGCCGTTGGAGGTAGCGGCGGCCAGGATGTGGCTGTAGCCAGCGCCAAGCTCGGCGACCAGCGGTGCAACGTTTTCCGGCAGCTGGTGCGCATAAGCGGCATTGTCAGCGTTCAGGACTTTGCTCACGCCTGCGATTTTTGCAGCCGCTTCAGCCACGGCGCCAGCGCCCTGACCAGCAACCAGCACGTGGATGTCCCCACCGATTTTAGCGGCAGCGGCCACGGTGTTCAGGGTGGCCGGGGCCAGTACCTTGTTGTTGTGTTCAGCGATTACCAAGATAGTCATGATTAGATTACCTTCGCTTCGTTTTTCAGTTTCTCGACCAGTTCAGCCACCGACTTGACCTTGATGCCCGCGCTGCGTGCAGCCGGCGCTTCGACTTTGACGGTCTTGTTGGTAGAGGCGGTGGAAACGCCCAAAGCGTCCGGAGTCAGCGTCTCCAGAGGCTTCTTCTTGGCTTTCATGATGTTTGGCAGGGACGCATAACGCGGCTCGTTCAAACGCAGGTCGGTGGTGACGATAGCCGGCAGTTTCAGGGAAACCGTTTGGGCGCCGCCGTCGATTTCACGGGTGACCGCAACGCTGTCGCCGCTCACTTCGACTTTCGAAGCGAAGGTGCCCTGGCCGTAACCGGTCAGTGCAGCCAACATCTGGCCAGTCTGGTTGTTGTCGCTGTCGATGGCTTGTTTGCCCAGGATCACCAGTTGTGGCTGCTCCTTGTCGACAACGGCCTTGAGCAGCTTGGCAACGGCCAGGGAGGTCAGCTCTTCAGCGGACTCCACCAGAATGGCGCGGTCGGCGCCCAGGGCCAAAGCGGTACGCAACTGCTCTTGGGCAGTGGTCGGCCCGATGGACACCACGACGATTTCCGTCGCCACGCCTTTCTCTTTCAGGCGTACGGCTTCTTCCACAGCGATTTCGCAGAAAGGGTTCATCGACATCTTGACGTTAGCAAGGTCGACGCCGGAATTGTCCGCCTTGACGCGAACTTTCACGTTGTAATCGACAACGCGTTTGACAGCTACAAGAACCTTCATGGATTCCTCGTTACTCTCCGGTGAAAAGAAAGTCGCCTAGGCGAACCTGGCGGTTGATGCTCATCGGCACACAAGGGCACCTCCAAAGACCTCGGCAGTGGCCTTGCACACGGGAAATGACGACCGTTCGTCAGTGGTGACTGAGAGGTCATTCTTTATCGCGGCGTGTAAACTGCGCTCCAACGTTTGGGGGCGCATCACCTTTATTGCCTTCGGCCTGTCTTTGGACGTGCTCTTGAAACCTGCAGTCTGCCTACGGGAAGCGCAAAACCGACCGTATCTTGACCGGAACGCCTATTCTGGTCAATACGGCAAAATGGTCAGTCATAAGCCCCGTTGCTTTGATTTATCTAGGCTGCAGGCAATTCAAACAAACGTTTGTATTGGACGCTGTCAGTGGTCTATATATAATGCGCCACCTAGAGAGACAGGTGGGTGCTGCCTTCGCGCAGAACCACACCGAACCTCCACCCATTAGAAAAAAAAGCCTGTTGAGCCTTGAGTAGGAGATAGCCTGTGGAACGCGAATACATGGAATTCGACGTGGTCATCGTCGGCGCTGGCCCGGCTGGCCTGTCTGCCGCCTGCCGACTGAAGCAGAAGGCCGCCGAAGCCGGTAAGGAAATCAGCGTCTGCGTGGTCGAGAAAGGCTCCGAAGTCGGCGCCCATATCCTCTCCGGTGCCGTGTTTGAACCACGTGCCCTGAACGAGCTGTTCCCGGACTGGAAAGCACTCGGCGCCCCGCTCAACACGCCCGTGGTGCGCGATGACATCTATGTACTGCGCAGCCCGGAAGCCTCCACCAAGGTGCCCGACTTCTTTGTGCCCAAGACCATGCACAACGAAGGCAACTACATCATTTCCCTGGGCAACCTGTGCCGCTGGCTGGCCCAGCAGGCCGAGAACCTCGGAGTGGAAATCTACCCAGGCTTCGCCGCCCAGGAAGCGCTGTTCGACGAGAACGGCGTGGTACGCGGCATCATCACCGGCGACCTCGGCGTCGACCGTGAAGGCAAGCCAAAAGACGGCCTGTACACCCCGGGCATGGAACTGCGTGGCAAGTACACGCTGTTCGCCGAAGGTTGCCGTGGCCACATCGGCAAGCAACTGATCCAGCGCTTCAACCTGGACAGCGACGCCGACGCCCAGCACTACGGCATTGGCCTGAAGGAAATCTGGGAAATCGACCCAGCCAAGCATCAGCCGGGCCTGGTGGTGCACACCGCCGGTTGGCCGCTGGACATCATGGGTAAAGAGAACACCGGTGGCTCGTTCCTTTATCACCTGGAAAACAATCAAGTCGTGGTCGGGCTGATCGTCGACCTGTCCTACAGCAACACCTTCCTGTCGCCGTTCGATGAATTCCAGCGCCTCAAGCACCACCCGGTGCTGGCCCAGTACCTGGAAGGCGGCAAGCGGGTCAGCTACGGCGCCCGCGCGATCTGCAAAGGTGGCCTGAATTCGCTGCCGAAGATGGTCTTCAAGGGCGGCGCGCTGATCGGTTGCGATCTGGGCACCCTGAACTTCGCCAAGATCAAAGGCAGTCACACCGCGATGAAGTCCGGCATGCTCGCCGCCGACGCCGTGGCCGACCGCCTGTTTGCCGAATCCGAGGGCGGTGATGAGCTGACCACATATGTCGACAGCTTCAAAGCCAGCTGGCTGTACGAAGAACTGTTCGCCAGCCGTAATTTCGGCCCGGCCGTGCACAAGTTCGGCGCAATCATCGGCGGCGGTTTCAACTGGCTCGACCAGAACATTTTCGGCGGCAAGATCCCTTTCACCCTGCACGACACCAAGCCGGACTACGCCTGCCTGAAGCTGGCCAAAGACAGCCAGAAGATCGACTACCCCAAACCCGACGGCAAGCTGAGCTTCGACAAACTGAGCTCGGTGTTCATCTCCGGCACCAACCATGAAGAAGAGCAGCCGTGCCACTTGAAGCTCAAAGACCCAAGCATCCCGATCGGCACCAACCTGCCGCTCTACGATGAACCGGCGCAGCGCTACTGCCCGGCTGGCGTGTATGAAGTGGTGACCAAGGAAGACGGCGAGAAACGCTTCCAGATCAACGCCCAGAACTGCGTGCACTGCAAGACCTGTGATATCAAGGACCCTTCGCAGAACATCACCTGGGTGACGCCGGAAGGTGCGGGTGGGCCGACTTACCCGAATATGTAAGTCGTTCGCTTAACCAGAAAAGGCTCCCGAGATGGGAGCCTTTTTTGTGGGCGGCATCGATCAAAATGTGGGAGCTGGCTTGCCTGCGATGGCGGTCTTCAGGTGCCAAATGTATAGCTGACCCACCGTTATCGCAGGCAAGCCAGCTCCCACAATGACCTCGTGGTGTCAGGCGGCCCGCTCTTCCCCCGGGTTGCGCAGGAAATAGCGCTTGTACTCCCGACTGAACTGCGACGTGCTCTGGTACCCCACCTTGTGCGCCGCCTGCGCCACGCTCATGCCTTCCACCAGCAGCAACTGCTGGGCCTTCAATAACCGCAGGCGCTTGAGGTACTGCACTGGCGATAACAAGGTGCAGCGCTTGAAATGCTCATGAAAGGTCGACGCACTCATGTGCGCATACCCGGCCAACGTCTCGATATTCAGCGGCTCGGCGTAATGGGCATGCAGGTGATTCAATGAGGTGGCGATGCGCGAAAACTGCCCCTGTTGTTCCACCAGCGCACGCAACACATCGGCCTGAGGCCCACGCAAGGCGGTGAACAACAATTCGCGCACCCGCGCAGGCCCCATGATCCGGCTTTCCAGCGGATCGTGCAGGCACTGCAACAACCGCTCGACGCAGCCGCGCATGGCATCATCGAGCACCACCGAGCTCATCGACTCCAAGGTCTGCGCGGTCGGCGGCGGCCCGGCCTGCATACCCATGGCAATCACCAACTCGCCCAACACCACCCGATCGATGCCTACCGTAACGCCATACAGGGGCGCCTCGGGGGCCATGGCAAAGGTCTCGCATTCGAACGGCACCGGCATCGCCTGGATCAGGTAATGTCCGGCGCCATACTCCAACGTGCGCGGGCCGAGGTAGGCGACCTTGCTGCCCTGGGCCACGAACATCAGGCTTGGTTCATAGATCTGCGGCCCACGCGCCACATCGCAACTGGCACGCAGCACCTGCACACCGGGCAGGTGAGTCGGGGAAAAACCATCGCGGGGCGTGAGCCCTTCGATCAAGGAAACCAGCGTGGCATTGGCGTCTAAATGGCGGGTCAACAGCATGGCAAAAAACTTCGCGAATAAGGGATGACACCATCATCGCAGGTCTGGCGGCCAATATATCCAAACCTCAGGCACTGCCGGACGAATAGGCATGAGACTCGGAGCAATTGCCATGTTCGCGCCAGGGGCCGGCGCGCAGAATTTGCCGCCTCTGCAGTCCAAGCTTTTGTGAGGTTTACTATGTACACCGCCATCGGTTACGCCGCCCAGTCGGCCACCACGCCCCTCGCCCCAATGTCATTTGAACGCCGCAGCCCGCGCGTCGATGACGTGGCCATCGAGATTCTTTACTGCGGCGTGTGCCACTCCGACATCCACCAGGCGCGCAACGAATGGGGCATCGCCGTGTACCCGCTGATGCCGGGCCACGAGATTGTCGGCAAAGTCACCGCGGTCGGCGCCAACGTGACTGCCCATAAAGTCGGTGACCTGGTTGGCGTGGGTTGCATGGTGGACTCGTGCCGTCACTGCGAAGCCTGCCAATCAGACCTTGAGCAATACTGCCTCGAAGGCCCGACCATGACCTACGCCACGCCGGACCGCGTGGATGGCAGCAACACCATGGGCGGCTACTCCGATAGCATCGTGGTCAGCGAGCATTTCGTGGTGAAGATCCCGGCCAAGCTCGACCTGGCCAGCGCTGCGCCGATCCTGTGCGCAGGCATCACCACCTACTCGCCCCTCAAGCACTACGGCGTAAAGGCCGGCGATAAAGTCGGGATTCTCGGCATGGGTGGCCTGGGCCACATGGGCATCAAGTTCGCCAAGGCCATGGGCGCCGAAGTCACCTTGTTCACACGCTCGGCCAGCAAGGCCGAGGAAGGCCGTCGCCAGGGCGCCGACCATGTGATCGTGTCCACGGATGCCGAGCAGATGAAAGCCGCTGCCGGGCACTTCGATTTCCTGCTGGACACCATCCCGGTCCAGCACGACCTGAACCCCTACCTCGATGTGCTGCGCTTTGACGGCGTGCATATCCTGATCGGCCTGATCGAGCCGGTGGACCCACCCGTCAACGCTGCCAAGCTGGTGCTGGGTCGTAAAGTCTTGGCCGGCTCGCTGATCGGCGGCATTGCCGAAACCCAGGAAGTCCTGGATTTCTGCGCCGAGCATGGCATTACCTGCGACATCGAGATGCTCGACATCCGGCAGATCAACGAAGCTTATGCGCGCATGATTGCCGGTGATGTGAAGTACCGCTTTGTCATCGACATGGCGAGCCTGAAAGCCTGATCAGGCCTTGGCGCCCAACTCCGCTGACAGCCGGGCTGCGACCTGTTTGATCACAGGGATCAGTTCGGCCATTTTCTCCAGCGGCATGTAGGGCACCGTACTGGCAATGCTGATGCCGGCGACAATGCGCCCGCTGGCATCGCGCACCGGTGCGGCCACGCAGCGGATCGAAGGCTCGTTGTCTTCGAGATCAAACGCGTAGCCACCCTCTACATACTCATGCATGCGCTGTTCGAACTGCGCCCAGGATTGCTCCGGGTGCTGCGGCCATTGCAGGCTCTTGCCCACCGCCGGCAAGCTCGCCTCATACAAGCGCTGCCACTCCTGCGGCGAATCATCCAGCATCAACGCCTTGCCGATACCAGTGCGCGCCAGCGGCATGCGATGGCCGACCCGCGAGCGCATTTCCGGCCCATTGCGGCCGGGGTTCTTGTGCAGGTAAAGCACCTCGTCGTACTCACGAATCGCCAGGTGAATGGTGTCGCCGGTCAGCGCCGACAACTCATCCAGGTAGGGCACCGCCAGGTTCACCAAGGGCAACTCTTCACGGGCCTGGAACCCCAACTCGATCAGCTTGGGCCCCAGCAGATAACCGACCTGGGGCACCACGCGCAGGTAACGCTCGTCCACCAGGCAACTGGCCAGGCGGTGCGTTGTGCTGCGCGTGGTGCCGATGCGCCGGGCGATCTCCTTGAGATCCCGCGCACCAGCCGCCACCGCTTGCACCACGCCCAGGCCGCGCAACAGGGTCTGGGTACCGGTGGGGGCGGCGTCTTTGACGGGGGTGTGGACGTTTTCCTGCATATCGGGCCTATAAGTATGAAAGCGGGGGCATTATGGCAAATACCGCCCTCCTGAACACAGGAGATCCAAAGTGGGAGCTGGCTTGCTGTGGCGAGGGAGCTTGCTCCCGTTCGACAGCGCAGCTGGAGCCGGCTTTTGGGGGCGCTTCGCACCCCAGCGCAAGCAAGCTTGCTCGCCACAGCAAGCCAGCTCCCACAGTTTGATCTTCACAGGGCGAACATTAACGTTGTTTCATGCGGTCGATTATCACCGCCAGCAACAGGATCGAGCCACGAATCACATATTGGTAAAAGGTATCGATGTTCTTCAGGTTCATCGCATTCTCGATGATCGCCAGAATCAACACCCCGGCAATCACATGGCGGATCATGCCGATGCCACCGCTCAGCGACACCCCGCCCAGCACACAAGCCGAGATCACGGTCAGTTCGAACCCCTGGCCAATCATCGGCTGGCCCGAGGTCATGCGTGACGCGAGGATCACCCCGGCCAATGCGCCGATCAAACCATGCACGGCAAAAATGATGATCTTGGTGCGATCGACATTGACCCCGGCGAGCAACGCGGCTTCCTGGTTGCCGCCAATGGCCATGGTGTTGCGCCCATAGGTGGTGTAATTGAGCAGCCAGCCAAAGAACACAAAGCACAGGACGGTGATGATGATCGGCACCGGCACGCCCAGCAGTTGGCCGTTGCCGAACACGAAGAACCCTTCATTCATCACCCCCACCGCCTTGCCGTTGGAGAAGATGTAGGCCAGGCCGCGCACGATCTGCATGGTCGCCAGGGTGGCAATCAACGCATTGATGCGCAGCTTGGCGATCACGATGCCGTTGATCAGCCCTACCACCAGGCCCATGGCCAAGGCCGCCGACACGCCGAGTACCACGCTGTCGGTGTCGCGCATCACGATGCCCGCCACCACCCCGGCGCAGGCGATCACCGAGCCTACCGACAAGTCGAAGTGCCCTGAGGCCAGGCAGAACAACATGGTGCACGCAGCAATACCGACAGTCGAAATCGCCAGGCCCAGACCGCGCATGTTCAGCGGTGAGAGGAAGTTATCGATGAACACCGCGCTGAGCACAAAAATGCCCAGTGCCGCCAGCAGCATCACCCAGTCATCGAGAAATTTGCGCTGATTGAAACCCGGCCAGAAACCCTTTGCAGTTTTTACCTCAGACATAGCCAAACCCTCTTGTTCTTGTTCAAGCCCGCGACTGTGGCAGCGCCAGTTGCAGCAGGCGCGCTTCATCCGCTTGGGCGCGGGGCAACTCACCGGTCAAGGCGCCCTCACTCATCACCAGGATGCGGTCGGAGATGCCCATCACCTCCATCAGGTCGCTGGACACCACGATCACCGCTATGCCGCTGGCCGCCAGGTTATGGATGATTTGGTAGATCTCCGACTTGGCGCCGATGTCGATACCCCGGGTGGGTTCGTCCAGCAGCAGGACCTTCATCGGCATCGACAACCAGCGGCCGAGGATGGCCTTCTGCTGATTGCCGCCGGACAGGTACATGATCTTCTGCGCCGCGTTCGGCGTTTTGACCCGCATCGCCTGAATCTGTCGGTCGGCGTTACCTTTCTCCCAGCCTTCGCGCAACAGCCAGCCAAAGGTGGAATGGGCACCACGGGCGCTGATGTTGATGTTTTCAGCGACGCTGCCCAGCGGGATGATGCCCTCTTTCTTGCGATCCTCCGGACACAGCAATACCCCGGCGGCGATGGCGTCGCGGGGTGAGCGCAGTTGCAGCGCTTGCCCCCACAGTTCCAGGCTGCCGGCACTGGCGCGCTCTAACCCACTGAGCAGGCGAAACAGCTCGGTACGCCCCGCGCCCACTAGCCCGAACAGGCCCAGAATCTCGCCCTTGCGCACCTGGAAACTGATCGGTTCACGCAGGCCAGGACCGAGCAAGCCGTCGACCTTGAGCGCCACTTCGCCCTGCTCACGCGGTCGGTAATCGTAGATATCCTGGATATCGCGAC
>NZ_WJZM01000055.1:0-38209 GCF_021609545.1 Pseudomonas sp. PA-1-6B | reverse complement strand
TCCCACCACCCCGCGAACCGCCACCGCTTTGTAGCGGTCCACCGCCCGCATGAACGTTGTGAGGATCGTCAGCACACCGGTCACGAAACCCACGGCTGACTGAAGAATCCCTGCGCCGTACTTGACCAGGCGCATACTCAAATACGCCACGCCCGCTGCCGGCAGCGCGATGGTCAACACCACGCCAATCACCAGGTCAATCAGCAGCGATACCATAAAACCGGCGGCCGCTTGCGCAACTTCACTAGGCGGTAACGCCTCCAGCCAGATCATGGCGGTGCGCAGTAACAGGTACAGTGCCGCCTCATCACTGGCCAGCAACATCGCCTGTTCCATGACCTTGGGCGCATCGGTGGCGATTTGCGCCAACTTCGCCGCCTCGCTACCCAGTTGCTCGACGAACTTGAGCGGGTCTTCAAGAATCGCCTGCACCTGCTTGATGCTGTCCCACACCTCCGTGATCGCTGCCCAACTGCCGGCGAGCACGCCGTTGCCTATTGCGCTGGCGGGGGATTGCTGCCAATGCGGCTTGAAGCCTTGCCACTGCTCGCGCAGCCATTGCTCCAGATCCGCAGTCAGCCCGGCATAGGAAGCAAACAAGGCATCGACTTGCTGCGCTGAAACACCGCCCTGAACCCTTACCTGATAGCGCCCGCCGGCGGCGCATTCGTGGAAACCGTCGCCGTGCTCGTCGAGCAGGATGACCCTGGAGCTGCCGTCATCCAGCCCGATCACTTCAACCGGAATATTGCCGATCGGCACGTCGTACGCTGACTCGAACCTGCTCTGGATCTTCAGCACACCCCCTGCCGGACAGCGGGCCACGGTGGAAAAGTCTGCATCGCCAAGACCGACCGACTGCTGTGCATCCCCAACCCGCAACACCCGATCCATACCCAGCAACGAAGGCATGTCCTCTGCATGACTGACCGTATCCAGCGCACGCGAATACCAGGCGCCCATCTGCTGGCGGTACTCCACCAGGCTCTGATGGAAACCATCCAGCTCGTGTTCGATAAAGGTAATGTGGGCTGCTTGGGTCATACGCGGCGGCTCCCCAAGGGGGGCGGCCAGGTAACCAAGGCACTAACAGGAAAAACCATCTGCAATCCCTCGCACTGTTTGATCAGGCGAGGGACTTTGCAGCGGTGGAAAGCGGAGGGGAGTAGAGCTTATCCGGCAGTTACGTGGGACGTTTCAGCAACCTTGTCGCGCAGTACCAGGCTGCACAGCGCCGGCAGGAACAACAGCGTCAACACCGTGCCCACCAGCACACCGCCAATCAGCACATAAGCCAGCGACGACCAGAACACTGAGAGCGTCAACGGAATAAACGCCAGCGCCGCCGCCAGTGCGGTCAGGATCACCGGGCGGGCACGCCGCACGGTGGCTTCGATAATGGCCTCGCGAATCGCCATGCCGTGGTCCTGGTTCTGGCGGATCTGGTCGGTGAAGATCAGCGTATTGCGCATCAGAATGCCGCCGATGCCAATCAGGCCCAGGATCGCGTTAAAACCGAACGGCTGGTTGAACAGCAACAAAGTCGGCACTGCACCAATCAGGCCCAACGGCGCGGTAGCGAACACCATGAACATCACGCCGAACGAGCGCACCTGGAACATGATCACCGTGAGGGTCAGCAGGATCATGATCGGAAACAGCGCCGCCAGGGCCACGTTGGCCTTGGCGCTTTCCTCAACGGGGCCGCCGATGTCGATTTTGTAACCGCTGGGCAGCTTGGCGATCAGCGGTTGCAGGTCTTTGTACACCGCCATTTCCACATCGGGCGGTTGTACGCCGTCGATGATGTCGGCGCGTACCTCCACGGTGGTGGCGCGGTCGCGGCGCTTGAGGATCGGTTCTTCCATCACCGCCTTGAAATGCCCGACCTGGGCCAGCGGCACCGACGTACCGGCGCTGTTGGTCAGTGTCATGTTGTTGAGGTTGGCCAGGTCTTCGCGTTGGCTGCCTTGGGCGCGGGCCACCACTGAGACGGTGCGGTTGCCTTCGCGAACTTCGGTGATCGGGTTGCCGCTGAGCAGGGCGTTGAGTTGGGACTTGACCTCGTCGGGGGTAAAACCCAGCAAGCGCAAGCGATCCTGGTCCAGTACCAGGCGATAACCGCTGGCACGCTCGCCCCATTCCAGGAAGGTGTCTCTGGTCAGCGTGTTGCCGGCCACAACCTGACGCACGTCTTCAGACAGCCCGCGCAGCACATTCAGGTCGGGCCCCGAGACGCGAAACACCACCGGGAACGGCACCGGCGGGCCGAAGACGAGCTGCGTGACCCGTACCCGCGCCGACGGAAATTCGCCTGCCGCAATGCGCTCGCGCATCCGCAGTTTCAGCGCGTCGCGGGCGTGGGAATCCGGGGTTTGCACGATCAGCTTGGCGAACGCAGGGTCGGGCATTTCAGGGTTCAACGACAGGAAAAACCGCGGTGCACCGCCGCCCACATAGGTGTCGACCATACTGGTCTGCGGCTCTTGCAACAGCGCCTTCTCCACCTGCGCCGCCACGGCTTCGGTGCTTTTGAACGCACTGCCGGGTGGCATATACACTTCCAGAATCAGTTCCGAGCGGTCGGAATCCGGGAAGAATTGTTTCTTCACCACCGCCATACCCAGGCCGCACACCACGAACGCGGCCACCACCAGCCCGGTCACCAGCCAGCGCCCGCGCACGCAGGCCTCCACCAGGCTGCGCAGTTTCTGGTAGTAGCGCCCGGCATAAATCGCATCATGCCCGCCGGGCACTGGCTTGATCTGCGGCAACAACTTCACGCCCAGGTAAGGCGTGAACACCACGGCCACCAGCCAGGATGAAATCAGGGCGAAACCCACGATCCAGAAGATATTGCCGGCGTATTCACCCGCCCCGGAGCGCGCAAACCCAACCGGCAGAAAACCGATGATGGTGACCAGGGTGCCGGTCAGCATCGGCGCTGCTGTGGAACTCCAGGCGTAGGTGGCCGCGTGGATGCGGTCAAAGCCTTCTTCGAGTTTGACCACCATCATCTCGATGGCAATGATCGCGTCGTCCACCAACAGGCCCAGGGAGATGATCAATGCGCCGAGGGTCACGCGATCGAATTCACGGCCGGTGACCAGCATGATCACGAACACGATCGACAGCGTAAGCGGCACGGCCGCCGCCACCACCAGCCCCACGCGAAAGCCCAGGGCCAATAGGCTGATCAGCATCACCACCGCCAGGGCCACGAAGAATTTGAGCATGAACTCGTTGACCGCCAGGCTGATGTTTTTCGCCTGGTCGGAGACTTTGGCGAAGTTCACGCCCAGGGGCAGGTCGGCCTGGATTCTGGCTTCCTGGGCCTGCAGGCTCTTGTCCAGTTCCAGGCCGTTCCAGTGCTTCTCCATGATCACGCCCAGCATCAACGCCGGGTCGCCCTGATGGCGGATGCGATAACTGGGCGGGTCTTCATAACCCCGGCTCACGGTGGCCACATCGGCGATGCGCAATACGCGGCCATTGACTTGCAGGGGCACGTTTTCGATCAGCGCGAGGCTGTCGAACGCGCCGTCGATGCGGATATAAGCGCGGGCGCCTGCCGTTTCGACGAAGCCTGAGGGCGCCACGGCATTTTGTGCGGCGAGGGCGGCGAAGATCTGTTCGGGCTTGATGCCCAGGGTTGCCAGGCGCTCATAGGAAAACTCTACAAACACGCGCTGGGCCTGCTCGCCAAGGATATTGACCTTCTTCACCCCTGGCAGGTTGAGCAAACCCTGGCGCAGCTCCTCGGCCATTTGCACTTGTTGGCGATGGGGCAGGTGTTCGGCTTCCAGGGCGTACAAGGCAAAGTACACGTCGGAATATTCATCGTTGAAAAAAGGCCCGATCACGCCCTTGGGCATGCGCGTGGCTTCGTCGCTGAGTTTTTTGCGGGTCTGGTAGAACAGCGCCTGAATCTCGCTCGGGCGTGTGGACTCCAGGAAGGTCATGCGCATCGACACGAAGCCTGGCTGGGCGATGGTCTCGACGCGGTCGTAGTAGTCCAGTTCCTGCAGGCGCTTTTCCAGGCGGTCGGCTACTTGCTCCTGCATCTCCTGGGCGGTGGCGCCGGGCCAGGCGGCGGTGATGGTCATGACCTTGACGGTAAACGAAGGGTCTTCGGCGCGCCCCAGCTTACCGAACGCGAAGACCCCGGCGACGAGGATCGCAATCAGCAAGAACAAGGTGACGGCGCGGTGCTTGACGGCCAGTTCGGAGAGGTTGATCCCGCGCATACTCATTGATCCTGCTGACGGTTGAGGGCCAGCGCCTGGGCGGGCAGCAAGCGCACCGTATCGCCGCTGTGCAGCAGGTGAGCGCCGAGGGCGACGATGGTTTGGCCGGGTGTTACGCCGCTGTCGAGCAAGGCGTCTTCCTGGCCGAGGCTGGCGACCTTCACCGGGGCGAAGCTGATCTTTTGATCATCGCCAATCAGCCAGACGCCCGTGCCTTGCCCCGCATCCTGCAAGGCGCCAATCGGCACGCGGGTTTGCAGGGGCTGGCCGTTGCCTTGCAGGCGCACGGTGATGGTGGAGCCGAGGGCGAAACGCTCGACCGAACCCTGCAGCACGTAACGTGCGCGGTAGGTGCGGGTGACCGGGTCGGCGCTGGCGGACAGTTCGCGCAGGGTGGCGGTCACGGCCTGGTCCGCTGCGCCAAAGGGCAACGCCAGGGCTTTTTGCGCAGCCAGGTCACGCCGGTTCTCCGGCAGGTTGACGATGGCTTCGCGGGCGCCGTCATGGGCCAGGCGCGCCACGATTTGCCCTTCGGCCACCACTTGGCCGCGATCGGCCAGCACGTCGGTGATGATGCCGTCGCCATCGGCCTTGAGTACCGAATAAGTGCGACGGTTTTCGATCTGGCTGGCATCCGATTGCGCCGCGGCCAGTTCGGCCTGGGCGACGCGCAGGTTGGTGGCCGACTGGTCGAAGATCTGCCGCGACACCGCGCCGGTGCTGGCCAGGCGCTGGTAACGGTTTTCATCGTCACGGCGCTGGCGCAGTTGGGCCTGGGCGGCGTTGACGCGGTTCTTGGCCGAGCGCAGCGCCAGTTCGAAGTCGCCGATGTCCAGCACCAACAGGGTGTCACCACGGGAGACGTGCTGGCCGGGGTCGACCTTGCGCTCGATCACCTTGCCGCTGACCCGAAAGCCCAGGTTGCTTTCAGTGCGTGCGGCCACCACGCCGGTGTAGGCACTTTGCTGGGTGCCGGCGGCTTCGACCTTGGCGGCGAGTACCGGGCGCGGCACTGGCACCTGGGCGGTATCGGCCTTGCTGTTGCAGCCATTGAGGAACATCAACAGGGCCAGGGGCGTGAGAAGACGCAGGGGGAGAGGGGGCATGGCGAACTCCAGGGTGACCATAGTTCAAAAAATTACGGCCGTAATTTTCTGCTTATATTATGGTTGAAATATAAATTAATCCAGCCCTCGGATAATCCAGGTCAGTCAGGCGCAGGTCCCCGTGTGGGAGCGGGCTTGCTCGCGAAGAGGCCGGGTCAGCAATATTGGTGCTGACTGACCCATCGCTTTCGCGAGCAAGCCCGCTCCCACAGGTTAAAGCAGCGTTCTATATGTAGAACGATCAGGGCCAATTTTGCCGTCTAGTGCTCAGAGGTGAGGCGAATTAAGCTGTACTCACTTTGGAGGTACACCATGAAAAAGCTGATTGGTATCTACACCAGCCCCCGCGCCCACTGGGTCGGTGACGGCTTCCCGGTACGCACGCTGTTTTCTTACGACACCATGGGCAAGCACATCAGCCCATTCCTGTTGCTGGATCACGCAGGTCCAGCCGAATTCACCCCGACTGAACAACGTCGCGGCGTTGGCCAGCATCCGCATCGCGGTTTTGAAACCGTGACCATCGTCTACGACGGCGAAGTCGAGCACCGCGATTCCACCGGTGCCGGCGGCAAAATCGGCCCGGGCGATGTGCAATGGATGACCGCAGCCAAAGGGATCCTGCACGAAGAGTTTCACTCCCAAGACTTCGCCCGTAGTGGCGGCGCACTGGAGATGGTGCAACTGTGGGTCAACCTGCCGGCCAAGGACAAAATGGCGGATGCCGGTTACCAGACCATCGTCGATGGCGACATTCCGGTGCTGCCATTGGCAAACGACGCCGGTCACCTGCGCCTGATTGCCGGGGAATTTGCCGGTACTCAAGGCCCGGCCCGCACCTTCACGCCGATAGACGTATGGGACTTGCGCCTCAACGCCGGTAAAGCGGTCACGCTGGACCTGCACGCCGGGCGTAACACCGCCTTGGTGGTGCTCAGCGGCACGTTGTTGATCAACGGCGACGAGGTCGCACGCCAGGGGCAATTGGCGCTGTTCGAGCGCGACGGTAAGCAACTGACCCTGGAGTCCAACGACGACGCCAAGGTGCTGCTGCTCAGCGGCGAACCCATCGACGAGCCCATCGTCGGCCACGGTCCGTTCGTGATGAACACCGAGCAGGAGATTCACCAGGCATTTGCCGACTTCCAGTCGGGCAAATTCGGGCAGATGCACGCCTGACAGTTCACCGCAGCCGCCTGTGGGAGCTGGCTTGCCTGCGATAGCATCACCCTGGTGTAGCTGATACACCGCGGTGTTTGCATCGCAGGCAAGCCAGCTCCTACATTTTGTTTCCAGGGTTCTGATTTCATGCGATCTTCTCGGCATTCGCCCTGGAGTCGCCTGGATGCCCTCATTTATCGCTGATCACCCGATGCTGTGCGCCGTGGCGTTGATCCTGATCGACATCGCCGTGTGGCGCCTTATTTCCCCCAACCTGGCCAACTGGAAACTCGCAGGGCGGCTGGTGATTTTCGCGGTGTTCAGTGCCGTGCTGTTCAACGACGGCATGAACCCCATGCAAGCGGCGCCCTATGCCGATGACACCACCTTGCACCTGGCTGCCACGGCGTTGCAGATCGGCTGGTGGTTGTTCGCCGCGCGCACGCTCACGGTGTTGCTCGGCGCGGTGATGATGCAGCGGGTCGGCCATACCGGGCGTTTGTTGCAGGACCTGATGGGCGCAGTGATTTTCCTGATCGCGATCATCGCCGCCATGGCCTACGTGCTCGACCTGCCGGTCAAGGGCGTGCTGGCCACCTCCGGTGCCGTGGCGATCATCGTCGGCCTGGCCTTGCAAAGCACCCTGAGCGATGTGTTTTCCGGGATCGTCCTCAATACCACCAAGCCTTACCAGATCGATGACTGGATCTCCATCGACGGCACCGAAGGCCGCGTCACCGACATCGACTGGCGCGCCACGCGCCTGCAAACCTCCCAGGGCAGCCTGGCGGTGATCCCCAACTCCCTGGCGGCCAAGGCCAAGATCATCAACTTCTCGCGCCCGGCGGACATGTTCGGCCTGGCGGTCAGCCTGCAAGTCAGCCCCCATGCGCGCCCGCAAACCGTGATCGAAGCGCTGGAGCGTGCGATGCAGGGCTGCCGGCCGTTGCTGGCCCAGCCGGCGCCCAGCGTCGCGTTCAAGGCGTCCACCGGCAGTGGCGTGGAATATGAGATCAGCGGCTTCGTGCCGGCCATGGGCCTCAAGCGCGAAACCCGCAACCAGCTTTACGACCTGGCCTACCGGCATTTGCAGGCGGCGGGCGTGGGGCTGTTGTCCGCCACCGAAGGCAGCACGCCGCCTGCGGTGTCTGGCGCCCGGGCATTGCTGGAGCGCTCGTCGATCTTCTCCACTTTGCGTCAGGAAGAAAAAGACACCTTCAGCCAGAACATGACCCTGCACACCTACCGCGCCGGTGAGATGATCCTGGCGGCGGGGGAGGTGAGCGATCACCTGTTCATCATCGAGTCCGGCGTGGTCTCGGTGCTGTTGATCAAGGACGGGCACAAGTTCGAGGCTGGGCGCATGGGCCCTGGGGAGGTGATCGGTGAGTCCGGCATCCTCTCCGACCAGGCGGCGCTGGCGGATTTTTCGGCCAAGACCTACTGCACGCTCTACCGCATCGAAAATGAATACCTCAAGCCGTGCCTGGACGCCCGGCATGATATCGGCGAAGCCATGAAGGCGCTGCTGGACTTCCGCCGCCATGCCGCCCAGGCCCTGACCGAAGACGCGCCCGTGGTACCGGTCAAGAAGGGCTTCATCCAATGGCTGAGGAACCGTGGCCTGTAGATTGGTCACCTGTTCTTCGCCCGGATTGGCTATTTCTCCAGAACGCTGCGCTGACTACTCTGCGCACCTATCCCAACGTTCTGGAGTTTCACCATGCAAACCCGTACCGATTTCTACACCGCTTCCCCAGACGCCATGAAAGCCATGCTCGCCCTGGAAGCGGCGGTCGGCAAACTCTCCATCGAATTGCCGCTGTTGGAACTGGTGCGCCTGCGCGTCTCGCAAATCAACGGCTGCGCGTTCTGCCTGGACATGCACACCGCCGATGCACGCAAGGGCGGCGAAACCGAGCGGCGCCTGTACACCGTGTCGGCCTGGCGTGAAACCCCGTTCTTCACGCCGCGCGAGCGTGCTGCCCTGGCCTGGGCCGAAAGCCTGACCTTGCTCAGCCAGACCCACGCCCCCGACGAAGACTTCAACGCCCTGGCTGCGGAGTTCAGCCCACAGGAACAAGTCGACCTGAGCGTCGCCATCGCCACCATCAACAGCTGGAACCGCCTGGCGGTGGGCTTTCGCAAGATGCCCAAGTAACGATCGGAGAGTTGCTGCTTTTTGTGGCGAGGGAGCTTGCTCCCGCTCTACAGCGAAGCTGGAGCCGGTTTTTTGGGGGCGCTTCGCACCCCAGCGGGAGCAAGCTCCCTCGCCACAGAGTCGGAGGTTCAGAAATTTACTGAAGCACTCAGGCGCGCCGTCAACGGTGCGCCCTGGAACAGGTAGTCATCGCCCATATACTCGCCCGCGTCGCGCCAGTAGCGCTTGTCGAACAGGTTATCGACGCTCAGGCGAAACACGGTCTCGTAGCCATCGACCTTCGTGGTGTAGCGGCTACCGACGTTGACCACCGCGTAGTCGCCCACTTCTACGTTGCCGGTGCGATTGGCAGACTTCTTGGCGCTGTATTGCACGCCGCCCAATACCGCCAGGCCGTTGACCCAGGGCAGGGCATAGTCGGCGTACACGCTGGCGCGCAGCTTGGGCACGTTGATTGCCTGGTGGCCTTCGTATTCCGGCGTGCCGCTGCCGCTCACCCGCGCTCGGATCGCGGCCACGCTGGTGGCGATCTGCAGACGGTCGGTGGCCCAGCCGTTGGCGGACAATTCAATGCCGGTGTTTTTTTGCTGGCCCTGCTGCACGTAGTTGAACGTGTCACCTTCGGGCTTGGCGTACTGGTAAGCCTGGCGCGTCTGGAACACGGCGGCGGTGAAGCTGATACGGCGCCAGTCGTATTTCACCCCGGCTTCGATCTGGCGCGAGACGGTGGGAGCGAGTGTTTCATCGGCATTGTTTGCAAACCACGGCGCGGTGCCGCCCAGGGACAGGCCCTTGCTGTAGCTGGTGTACAGCGAAACGTTGTCCACCGGCTTGTAGATCAACGAGGCCTGGGGCAGGAACACGTACTGTTGGGTATGGCGCGTCTGGTTGCCGGTGACGCTGTCGAAGGCTTTTTCGTCCAGGCGCACTTCACGGCCGCCGAGGATGGTTTGCCAGTGCTCGTTGAAGCGGATGCGGTCGGTGACGAACAGCCCGTACTGGCGGCTGTCGAGGTTGCGGTGGCTGTCGTTCAACGGCTTGTCGGTCGGGGGAAAGCCCGGCACCTCTTCGTTGATATTGGCGGTGCCGATGAATTCGTTGACCGACTTGCGTTTGTCGATCACCCGGCGAAACGCGCTGCTGCCAAAGGTCAGTTCATGGCCGATGCCGGCGGTGTCGAAGAGGCCGGTCATGGCCACCTGAATTTCGTCGTCGCGGCGAGTGTCGTCCGGGCTGCGGTAGTCGTAGACGTCGTAGTTGCCTTCGGGGCTGAAGTAGTTCGGCACGCTTGCGGAACTGCAACTGGCCGAACCATAGCAACCCCAGGCAAACGAACTGTAGTCATCAATCACCACCTTGCTACGCGCTGCGCTGACACTGCCTTTCCACTGATCGCTGAAACGGTATTCAAACTTGCCGTTGAGGTTCAGCGAATCAATCCCCACCTGCTTGCCGCCCGTCTGGTGCCCCAACAGCTTCTTCGGTGAAGCGCCGTGGGGCACTTCGGTGCCGCCCAGCAGTTGATAACCTGGCACCGAGCGCTGTTGTTTGTTCTGGTATTCGGCGTCCAGTTGCAGCACGGCGTCGGGGCTGATGTTCCAGTCAAAGGCCAGGGACACGAAATCGCGCTGGCCGTTGGCGTGTTCCACATAGGAGTTGAGGTCTTCATGGGCGACGTTGGCGCGCAGGCCGAACTGCTGCTCGCTGCCAAACCAGCCGCCGACATCGGTGGCGATGTAACCACTGCCGCGATCATCGGTGGACACCGTCACCGAGCGCACATCCTGGGGGCGTTTGGTCACGTAGTTGATCACGCCACTGGGCTCGGAAATGCCGCTCTGCAAACCCGCCAGGCCTTTGAGCACTTCCACCTGCTGCTTGTTTTCCAACGCGACGTTCTGCTCGCCGGTGATGGTGCGCCCGTTGATCTTGTAACTGCTGGCTGCATTCAGCGAGAAGCCGCGCACCACGAAGTTTTCGTAATAACCGATAGGCGCATAACTGTCGCCAACCGAGGCATCGTTGCGCAGCACTTCACTGAGCAAGCGTGCCTGCTGGTCCTTGATCAGCGCGGCGTTGATCACGGTGATCGAGGCGGGGGTGTCCAACAGCGGCGCTTCATCAAAGCCGCCCACCGACGCGGTTTCACTGCGGTAGCCCGACTCATCCTGGCCCTGGACCTTTACCGTCGGCAACTCGATCTCGGCGGCCAGGCTGCTGCCGATGCCGCCACTGAGCAACAGGCCGAGGGCGAAACGTGAAGTGACGACGGGGCGAAAACGCAAAACCATGGGTAAAGGCCTTAAAGCGCTGGGCGGGGGGCGCCTAAGCTAGGCATAAGCGCGGCCTTTTACAAGCTTTCGCGCAAGGTTCGCACGGCGAGACAACCCGTCTCAGCTGCGATGCCGATCCTGTTGCGGCTCGACAGCCAGGCGCCGGCTTGCGATAGACAAGGCTCCCCTCATCGTTTCAGGAGATTGTCATGGGTATCGCAGGTAAAGTCGCGCTGGTCACCGGCGCCGGGCAGGGCATAGGCCGGGCTATTGCCATGCGCCTTGCACAGGACGGCGCCGATGTCGCGTTGGTGGACATTGACGGCGCCAAGCTCAACGCCGTGGCCGCCGAAATCGTCGCCACCGGCCGCAAAGCCTCTGTGTTCATCGCTGATGTATCCAGGCGCGAACAGGTGACGGCTGCGGTCGAGCATGCCCACCAGACGCTGGGCGGATTCGACATCATCGTCAATAACGCCGGAGTGGCGCAGATCGACTCATTGCTCGATGTCAGCCCGCAGCAGGTCGAGCGCACCCTGGATATCAACGTCAAGGGCGTGCTTTGGGGGATCCAGGCGGCCGCCAACATGTTCAAGGCGCTCAAGCAGAAGGGCAAAATCATCAATGCTTGTTCAATCGCAGGGCATGAAGGCTTTGCGCTGTTAGGAGTCTACTCGGCGAGCAAATTCGCGGTGCGCGCCTTGACCCAGGCGGCGGCCAAGGAACTGGCGAGCGCGGGGATCACGGTAAACGCCTATTGCCCCGGCGTGGTGGGCACCGATATGTGGGTTGAGATCGACAAGCGCATGGCCGAGATTACCGGGGCGCAGGTGGGGGCAACCTACAAGCAGTACGTGGATGGGATTGCCTTGGGCCGTGCGCAAACGCCGGAGGATGTGGCGGGGTTTGTGGCATTTCTGGCAGGCCCGGACGCAGACTATATGACCGGGCAGGCGCCGTTGATCGACGGTGGCCTGGTCTACCGCTGACAGCGTGGGTCGACTCGCCTGCGTGGGAGTCGACCCCTTGTATCAGTGGGTTTTGCCGGGCATATCAATACCCAGCTGGTTCACGCGTCGGTACAGGGTTGCCCTTGAAATCCCCAGGGCCTGTGCCGCAGGTGAGGGTTTCCAGCGATGGCGAATCAACGCATCCAGAACCATTTGACGCTCGGGGCTGGCGCTCTGTTCGGCCAGCCCTTGAGGCTGCTCGCCCCGGATATCAATCGGCAAATCCGCCACTTGCAGCGTAGTGCCTTCGCACACCGCATAGGCGTACGCCAGCACATGCCGCAGTTGCCGCACATTGCCCGGCCACGCATAACCCAGCAGCAATTGCAGTGCGGCCTGGCCGATGCCCAACGACACGCCACTGTTACGCGCCTCTTGCTCCAACAGCCGATTGATCAGGGCCAGCTTATCGGTGCGTTCGCGCAACGGTGGCAGGCAGAAGCGCGCACAACCCAGGCGAAAGTACAGGTCTTCCCGGAATCGGCCCGCGCTGACCAGCGCCGCTAAATCGCGGTGGCTGGCGCAGATCACCTGAATATTCACCACACGGGTTTTCGCTGCGCCCAACGGCGCGACTTCACCCTCGGCCAGCACCCGCAGCAACCGTGTCTGCAACGCCAGCGGCATATCGCCGATTTCGTCGAGGAACAACGTACCGCCGTCGGCTTGCAGTAGCAGCCCGCTCATGCCTTTGCTGGACGCTCCGGTGAAGGCGCCGGGCGAATAGCCGAACAGCTCGCTTTCAATCAGGCTTTCCGGAATCGCCGCGCAGTTCACCGCCACAAACGGCCCGTCCCGGCGCGTGCTGTGCTCATGCAACTGGCGGGCGAAGACTTCTTTGCCGACGCCGGTTTCACCTTGCACCAGCACGGGCAGGTTGCGGTCCTTGACCCGCGCAGCCAGGCGCAGGTGCTCCTGGATCCGCGGGTCGACTTGAGTCTCTGGCAGCGCCCGAACCGAGGGGCGTCGGGGTGCATTGACCCTCACGTGTACCGCGTCGGGCTTGCCCAGCCAGTGCAACTGCCGGGTTGACTGATCAGTGGCTGCACGCAATGCATCCACGTCGAACACTTCGCCGATATGCTCAGGCAACTGGCCAAAGCGCAAGCGCAGGGCTTGACGCGCCTTGCTGTTCAAGGCGTGCAGACGTCCGTCCTGGTCCCAGGCCAGCAGCAGGTCGGGTTGGCTGTCGACAAAGCCTGGAGTGCTATGGGCTTGTAACACCCAGTGCTGCCGGGCGCTGTGCATGAAAAAAGCGTTTTCGATGGCCTGGGCGCTCTGCGCCACCATCTGCCGTATCAGGTGCTGGCTGCCGCGGTCATCCGGCGACTTGAGCGCCGAGACATCCAACACGCCCAGCAGGTGGCCCTGCGGGTCGAAGATGGGCGCAGCCGAACACGTCAGGCCGATAAACGCTGCGCGAAAGTGATCACGCTTGTGCACCGTCACCGCTGTTTTACTGGTCAGCACCGTGGCCACGCCGCAGGTGCCTTCCTCGGCTTCCGACCAGCAGGTGCCCAGGTAAAGGCCGGCCTTGCGGCAGTCGGTGCGAATGTTCGCATCGACACGGTGATCAATGGTCTGGCCCTGGGCGTCGGTGAGCATCACGCAGTAGTCGGCATGGCGCACGCGGTGGTGCAACTGCGCGACTTCTTCGCCGGCGATGCGCATGAACAGCTCGGCGCGCTCGCGGCATTCCTTGAGCAAGGGTTCGCTGAGGATGCGTGGACCTTGCAGGGAGCCGGGGTCCAGGCGGTGTTGCTCCATGGACCGCCGCCACGAATCGAAGATCAGCGACGGCACGGGCGCCTGGGGCAGGCGCTCGGCATTGCGGACCACGCGGCTGACACAGTCGACATGCTCCCTGGAGTTCATGGCGAGCATAAAGCCTCCGGTTCTCAAGCTTTGTTGTTATGCGCGTCATTAAGCGCGCATGTGCGCCCACGGACAAGGGCACCTTGACCAACGCCTGCATTGAGACGCTGCGTCTCATGCCGCTGAGACTCAAGGGTCGAACTGCGTGGTTGCGTCTCACATTTAGCCGACCACTTACCTGGGCATCGCTGTGTGGCACGGCTCTGGATCAAGGCTTTGCCAGGTTTTCTCGACGGTTGGCACAAGCTGTGCTGAACAGCTTGGCACTGGCTGCAGCCAGTCTTTTGTGCGTCGAGACAACCTGGAGAACAACAAGATGTCCACCCACCTGTGCACCGATCAGTTACTGCATGCCTACACCGTGATGCGCACCATCCGCGATTTCGAAGAACGCCTGCATGTGGAGTTCGCCACCGGCGAGATCCCCGGTTTCGTTCACCTGTATGCCGGCCAGGAAGCCTGCGCCGCTGGCGTCATGGCGCATCTCAATGACGATGATTGCATCGCGTCCAATCACCGCGGCCACGGACACTGCATCGCCAAGGGCGTCGACGTGTTCGGCATGATGGCCGAAATCTATGGCAAGAAAACCGGCGTGTGCGGCGGCAAAGGCGGCTCCATGCACATCGCCGACCAGGAGAAAGGCATGCTCGGCGCCAACGGCATTGTCGGTGCCGGCGCACCGTTGGCCGCGGGGGCGGCGCTGGCTGCCAAGCTCAAGGGGAGCCAGGGCGTGGCAGTGGCATTTTTTGGCGACGGTGGCTCCAACGAAGGTGCCGTGTTCGAAGCGATGAACCTGGCGTCGATCATGCAGCTGCCGTGTCTGTTTGTCGCCGAAAACAACGGTTATGCCGAGGCCACTGGCGCCGGTTGGTCGGTGGCATGCAAAGACATCGCCGAGCGCGCCGCCGGGTTTGGTATGCCGGGGGTGATCGTCGACGGCAATGATTTTTTCGCGGTGCATGAAGCGCTCGGCGTTGCTGTGGAGCGGGCGCGCCAAGGCGACGGGCCAACGCTGGTCGAGGTCAAGCTCAGCCGTTTCTACGGGCACTTCGAGGGCGATGCGCAAACCTATCGCGGCGCTGACGAAGTGAAAAACCTGCGCGAAAGCGCCGATTGCCTGGCCTTGTTCCGTCAGCGCTGCCATGCCGAAGGCTGGCTGGACGCAGCGCAGTTCGAGCGCATCGACGGTGAAGTGGCGCAGTTGATCGAAGACGCCGTACGCCTGGCCAAAACCGATCCCAAGCCACAGGCCGCCGACCTGCTAAGCGACGTTTACGTGGCTTACCGCTGACCAACCCTATAAAAACAAGACGTGGAGAGAATCTAATGGCTCGTAAAATCAGCTATCAGCAGGCGATCAATGAGGCCTTGGCCCAAGAGATGGGCCGTGACCAGAGCGTATTTATCATCGGTCAGGATGTGGCCGGTGGCACCGGTTCCCCCGGTGAGCAGGACGCATGGGGCGGCGTGCTCGGCGTGACCAAGGGCTTGCACCCGCAATTTCCCGGGCGCGTGCTGGACGCACCGTTGTCTGAGGTCGGCTACGTGGGCATGGCGGTGGGCGCCGCTACCCGTGGCATGCGCCCAGTATGCGAATTGATGTTCGTCGACTTCATCGGCTGCTGCCTGGACCAGTTGCTCAACCAGGCTGCCAAGTTCCGCTATATGTTCGGTGGCAAAACCACTACACCGCTGGTGATCCGTACCATGTACGGCGCCGGTTTGCGGGCGGCTGCCCAGCATTCGCAAATGCTCACCTCCATGTGGACGCATATCCCCGGCCTCAAGGTGGTATGCCCGGCCACGCCCTACGACGCCAAGGGCATGTTGATCCAGGCAATCCGCGACAATGACCCGGTGATTTTCCTGGAGCACAAAATGCTCTACGGCATGCAGGGCGACGTACCGCAAGAGCTGTACACGGTCCCGTTTGGCGAAGCCAACTTTGTGCGTGAGGGCAAGGATGTGACGCTGGTGACCTACGGCCGCATGCTGCATATCGCCCTGGAGGCTGCGGCCAACCTGGCGCGTCAAGGCATTGATTGTGAAGTGCTGGACCTGCGCACCACCAGCCCGCTGGATGAAGACAGCATCCTTGAAAGCGTCGAGAAAACCGGGCGCCTGGTGGTGATCGACGAATCCAACCCGCGCTGCTCGGTCGCCACCGACATCAGTGCCCTGGTGGCCCAGCGGGGGTTCGCTTTCCTGCGCGCTCCCATCGAGATGGTCACCGCGCCGCACACCCCGGTGCCGTTTTCCGATGCCCTGGAAGACCTGTACATCCCCAACGCCGCGAAGATCGAAGCCGCCGTGATGAAGATCGCCGACAAGAGGACCGCCGCATGATTCATACCCTGACCATGCCCAAATGGGGCCTGTCGATGACCGAGGGCCGCATCGATGTCTGGCTCAAACAACCCGGCGACCGAGTGGAAAAGGGCGAGGAAGTACTGGACGTGGAGACCGACAAGATCTCCAGCAGTGTCGAGGCGCCTTTCAGCGGCGTGCTGCGTCGGGTGCTGGCGCTCAGTGATGAAACCCTGCCGGTGGGCGCTCTACTGGGAATCGTGGTGGAGGGCGAGGCGACAGAGGCTCAGATCGATAGCGTGATCGAAAGCTTCAACGCCGGGTTCGTCTCCAGTGCCGCCGAAGCCGAAGAGGCCGGCCCCAGCGCACACAAAGTCGAGGTAGGCGGGCGCTTGCTGCGTTATCTGGACATGGGCGAGGGCGGCACGCCGCTGGTGTTGGTGCACGGCTTCGGGGGCGATCTGAACAACTGGCTGTTCAATCAACCGGCCCTGGCCGCCGAACGCCGGGTGATTGCCCTGGACCTGCCGGGGCACGGGGAGTCGGGCAAGTCTCTGCAAACGGGAGACGCTGCCGAACTCAGTCACGCCGTACTGGCATTGCTCGACCACCTGGCGCTCGACCGTGTGCATTTGGCCGGCCACTCCATGGGTGGGCTGGTGACCCTCACCGTCGCCAGCCTGGCGCCTGCACGTATCGCCTCCATCACCTTGATCGCCAGCGCCGGTCTGGGTGCCGATATCAACGGCGATTACCTGCGAGGTTTTGTCGAAGCCAACAACCGTAACGCGCTCAAGCCGCCATTGACTCAACTGTTCAGTAACCCTGCGCTGGTGACGCGGCAGATGCTGGAGGACATGCTCAAATTCAAGCGCCTGGAAGGGGTGGATCAAGCGTTGCGCCAGCTCGATCACAAGCTGTTCGATGGCGGGCGGCAGATGCTGGATCTTCGCAACGAGGTGGGCCGCCAGCCGAGCCTGGTGATCTGGGGCAGTGACGATGCGATCATCCCGGCAAGCCACGCCCAAGGGCTGCAGGCTCAGGTGCATGTATTGCCGGGGCAGGGGCATATGGTGCAGTTGGAGGCGGCGGAGCAGGTCAATCAACTGATCTCCACCTTTTTGAACGCGCAGCCCTGATTGAGGTTCAAGGGAGGGACGGTTTGGCCTGTCCCTCCCACAAGGTCAAGCGTGTTTTTTCAGCTGGAGCGTTTCAGGGTTTCGCTGGGCAGCTCCTGAAAAAGCGCCCGATAGCTGTTTGAAAACCGCCCCAAATGCCAGAACGACCAATTCATCGCCACCTCGGCTACGGTGGTATCAGCGCCACTTAGCAACTCACGCCGCGCCCCGTTCAACCGACGCAACCTTAACCACTGCGCCGGGCTCATCCCCGTGTAGGTCTTGAACCCTTGCTGCAATTGGCGCAACGGCACACCCGCAATCTGCGCCAGTTCCAACAGGTTGGCGGTTTCATCCGGTGCATCCGCCGCCCATTCGCCGATGCGCGCCATCAATTGGCGTTCTTCATTGCGCTTTTGCAATGAACTGCCGTCCAGGCACACACAGGCGTTATCGAGGATAAACAGGCAGTCGTCGAGTAGTTGCTGGGTGAGGGCCTCGCGGCTGATGGAGTCGGTCAGTGCCGACAGGCGCGTAAGGGTGCCGCTCAGCCAGCGAGTGAACAGCGCATTTTGCCGACAGGTCAGCGGTGCCATGAACAAGCCTTCGAGTTTGGCTATATCCAGGCCCTGGCGCTGGACGAACTGCGGGCCGAACACCACGGCCACTTCGCGGTAGTTTACCGGGGTGATCCAGGTGTTGCGGCTTTCGCCATTGAGCAGGTACAGCGCGTTGTCACTGGCGTCGAAACAAAACGCCAGGGCGCCGGCAGGTGCGTTGAAATGCTGCTCCACCCGGGTGTTCATGCACTCTTCGTACACCTGCACCCCGTGCAGGTCGAGGTAGCGCACCCGCCCGGCAAAATGCCCGGGGGACATTTGCTGGTACTGCTGCACCCAGCCGGGTGTCGCACTGCATTGGGCGGCCACATCGCCGGTGGCGAAGGCCTGTACGCGCAAAGCGGTTGCCTGTGTCATGGTGATCCGTGCGCACTCTATTGGTGCGTTGTGCCGCGTGCAAAGTGGATAGATGCCGTTTCAAGGCTGGCCCAAGATAGACCTCAATGCGCTGGGAGTACAAGCCGGCGTCGCATCCCACCCAAGACGAGGTCCTTATGAACGCCCCCTTCGATCAGCTGTCCACCTGGCTGAAAGAACACAAGATTACCGAAGTCGAATGCGTGATCAGTGACTTGACTGGCATCGCACGCGGCAAGATCGCACCCACCAACAAGTTCCTGCATGAGCGAGGCATGCGCCTGCCGGAAAGTGTGTTGCTGCAAACGGTAACCGGGGACTTTGTCGACGACGATATCTACTACGATCTGCTGGACCCGGCCGATATCGACATGATCTGCCGCCCGGTCGCCAACGCCACTTACGTGGTGCCGTGGGCCATCGAACCCACCGCCATCGTGATCCACGACACCTTCGACAAGCAGGGCAACCCCATCGAGCTGTCGCCGCGCAATGTGTTGAAGAAAGTCCTGCAGCTCTACACCGACCAAGGCTGGCAGCCGATTGTCGCGCCGGAAATGGAGTTCTACCTGACCCAGCGCTGCGAAGATCCGGACCTGCCGTTGAAAACTCCCATCGGCCGCTCGGGCCGCGCCGAAACCGGGCGCCAGTCGTTTTCCATCGATGCCGCCAACGAATTCGACCCGCTGTTCGAAGATGTCTATGACTGGTGCGAAGCCCAGGGCCTGGACCTCGACACCCTGATCCACGAAGACGGCCCGGCGCAGATGGAAATCAACTTCCGCCACGGCGACGCCCTGGACCTGGCCGACCAGATCACGGTGTTCAAGCGCACCTTGCGCGAGGCCGCCCTCAAGCACAACGTGGCCGCCACCTTCATGGCCAAGCCGGTGGCCGATGAACCGGGCAGCGCCATGCATTTGCACCAGAGCGTGGTGGAGATTGCGACCGGCAAACCGGTGTTCGTGAATGCCGATGGCGCCATGAGCCCGTTGTTCCTGCATCACATCGGCGGCTTGCAGAAGTACATCCCCAAGCTGTTGCCGATGTTCGCGCCCAATGTGAACTCGTTCCGCCGCTTCCTGCCCGATACCTCGGCGCCGGTCAACGTCGAATGGGGCGAAGAGAACCGCACCGTCGGCTTGCGCGTGCCCACTTCCAGCCCGGAGGCGATGCGTGTGGAAAACCGCCTGCCGGGCGCCGATGCCAATCCTTACCTGGCGATTGCTGCCAGCTTGTTGTGTGGCTACCTGGGCATGATCGAGCACATCGAACCCAGTGCCCCGGTGGAAGGCCGCGCCTACGAACGCCGCAACCTGCGCCTGCCGTTCACCCTCGAAGATGCGCTGGCGCGCATGGAGGATTGCGACACGGTCAAGCAGTACCTGGGGGAGAAGTTCGTGCGCGGCTATGTCGCGGTCAAGCGTGCCGAGCATGAGAATTTCAAGCGGGTGATCAGTTCGTGGGAGCGTGAGTTCCTGCTGTTGAGCGTCTGAAAACAAGCATAAGAGGGGTGACGATATGCGTCTTGTGAACAAGCTTCTTCCACTGGCCCTGGTCGCGGCGTTCAGCAGTGCCGGCCAGGCGGCGCCGACGGTGAGTGTCTACAACTGGACCGATTACATTGGCGAGACCACCTTGGCGGACTTCCAGGCCAAGACCGGCATCAAGGTGATCTACGATGTGTTCGACTCCAACGAAACCCTGGAGGGCAAGTTGCTGGCCGGGCGCACCGGGTATGACGTGGTGGTGCCGTCCAACCATTTCCTGGCACGCCAGGTGAAGGCCGGTGCGTTCCTCAAGCTTGACCGTGCGCAGTTGCCCAACTTCAAGAACCTGGACCCCAAGCTGCTGAAGTTACTGGAACAGAACGACCCCGGTAATGCGCACTCGGTGCCTTACCTGTGGGGCACCAATGGCATTGGCTACAACGTCGACAAGGTCAAGCAAGTGCTGGGTATCGACCGCATTGATTCGTGGGCGGTGCTGTTTGAACCGGAAAATATCAAGAAGCTGCATGAGTGCGGCGTGGCCTTCCTCGATTCAGCGGATGAGCTGTTCCCGGCGATCCTCAACTACATGGGCAAGGACCCACGCAGCGAGAATGCCGAGGACTACAAGCAGGCCGAAGCCAAGCTGCTGACGCTGCGGCCGTACATCACTTATTTCCACTCTTCCAAGTACATCTCGGACCTGGCCAACGGCAATATCTGCGTGGCCTTCGGTTATTCCGGCGATGTGTTCCAGGCCGCCAACCGCGCCAAGGAAGCCAAGAACGGGGTGAACATTGCGTACTCGATTCCCAAGGAAGGCTCCAACCTGTGGTTCGACCTGTTGGCGATTCCGGCCGACGCGAGCAACCCTAAAGAAGCCCATGCGTTCATCAACGACCTGCTTGAGCCTGAGGTGATTGCCAAGGTCAGCGCCTCGGTGGGCTATGCCAACGCCAACCCGGCCGCCAAACCGTTCATGCCTGCGGAGCTGGTGAACAATCCTGAGGTGTACCCGCCCCAGGACGTACTCGACAAACTCTATATCTCCACCACGCCTACGCCGGCGACCATGCGCGTGATGACCCGCGCCTGGAGCAAAGTGAAGTCCAACCGATGATGCAGCCCAATGAACACGCCCCGTCCTATTACCGCGCTTCGGCGAATGCCATGGCGCAGCGGCCCGCACTTGAGGCAGACCTGAGCGCCGATGTGTGTGTGATCGGCGGCGGCTTTACCGGGGTCAACACCGCCATCGAACTGGCCCAGCGCGGGCTCTCGGTGGTGCTGCTGGAAGCGCGCGGCATCGGTTGGGGCGCAAGCGGGCGCAACGGTGGGCAATTGATCCGTGGCATTGGCCATGATGTTTCCGGGTTTGCCAAATACGTGGGCGAGGAGGGCGTGCGTTACCTGGAGCGTGCCGGTATTGACTCGGTCGCTCTGGTGGGCCAGCGCATTGCCGAGCACGGCATCGACTGCGACCTGCGCTGGGGTTTTTGCGAACTCGCCAATACTCCGGCGCAGTTCGCGGCGTTCAAGGGCGAACAGGCGCACCTGGCGGCCATGGGGTATGCCCATGAAACGCGGCTGGTCGGCCCACAAGACATGGCACAGGTGGTGGGCTCTACGGTGTATGCCGGCGGCCTGGTCGACAGGGGTTCCGGGCATCTGCATCCGCTTAACCTGGTATTGGGTGAAGCGCAGGCGGCCGAGGCCCTTGGGGTGCGTATCTTTGAGCACAGCCCGGTGCTGGAGCTGATCCATGGCGAGACGGTGCAGGTGCGCTGCGCAGGCGGCAGCGTGCGCGCAGCCAACCTGGTGCTGGCATGCAATGCCCATCTTGAAGAGCTGGAGCCGCGCTTGAGCGGCAAGGTACTGCCGGCGGGCAGCTACATCATCGCCACCGAGCCACTGCCTGAGCCTGTAGCCCAGCAGTTGATCCCACAGAACCTGGCGCTGTGCGACCAGAAAGTCGGCCTGGATTACTACCGGCTGACCGCCGACCGGCGTCTGTTGTTCGGTGGCGCCTGCCACTACTCGGGGCGCGACCCCCAGGACATCGCCGCGTACATGCGCCCGAAAATGCTCAAGGTGTTCCCGCAGTTGGCCAACACGGCTATCGAATTCCAGTGGGGCGGCAAGATCGGCATTACCGCCAACCGTTTTCCCCAGGTCGGGCGGCTCAAGCAATACCCGAATGTGTTCTATGCCCAAGGCTATTCCGGTCACGGCTTGAACGTGACGCACTGGTGCGCACGGTTGCTGGCCGAAGGGATACACGCGGGTGCAAGCCAGGGCCTGGATATTTTCAGCCAGGTGCCGCACATGACCTTTCCCGGTGGCAAGGCGCTGCGCTCGCCACTGCTGGCGTTGGGGATGTTGTGGTATCGGTTGCGCGAAGCACTCTGAGATCCAATGTGGGAGCGGGTTTGCTCGCGAAGGCGGTGTGTCAGTCACTGAATCTTCAACTGAACCACCGCTATCGCAGGCAAGCCAGCTCCCACACTGGTCCGGCGTTGCCCACAAAATCATCACCCGGCATAGATCCCCTGTGGGAGCGGGCTTGCCCGCGAAGACGTCGGTTCACCAACATTGATGGCGGCTGAACCACCGCTATCGCAGGCAAGCCAGCTCCCACACGGGTTCTGCGTTGCCCACAAAGTCATCACCCGGCATAGGTCCCCTGTGGGAGCGGGCTTGCCCGCGAAGACGTCGGTTCACCAACATTGATGGCGGCTGAACCACCGCTATCGCAGGCAAGCCAGCTCCCACACTGGTTCTGCGTTGCGCACAAAGTCATCACCCGGCATAGGTCGCCTGTGGGAGCGGGCTTGCCCGCGAAGACGTCGGTTCACCAACATTGATGGCGGCTGAACTACCGCTATCGCAGATCAAGCCAGCTCCCACACTGGTTCTGCGTTGCGCACAAAGTCATCACCCGGCATAGACACCCTGTGGGACGTCAGTCAGATAGCCTCAGGTTCGGTCAGCACTTTGCGAAAGGTTTCCACCAACGGCCTCAAGTTGACGCGGTGCCAGGCCGCCCACAGCGGTGTGGTGTAGGCCAGCCACGGCAGTTCGCGCAATACCACGCCCGGTGGAGCGTTGCGGCTCAGGCCCTTTTGCACCATCGCCACCCCTAGCCCCGACGCGACCAGGCCTAATGCAGTAAAGGGCTCGCTGGCCTCCATGGGGATCTGCGGGGTGAAACCGGCGCGGATACAGGCGGCGACGAAATCATCGGCCGGGTTGGCGCCAGGTTTGCGCTGCACGCCGATCCATTGTTGGTCGGCCAGGTGTTCGGGCCACAGCTCATGTTGTTGAACCAGCGGATGCTGTTCGGGCAGGGCCAGTAGCATCGGGTCATCGAGTACTTGCCAGGCGGTCAGGTCCGGGTCGTCGGCGGCAGGTGGTTCGCCCACCAGGGCGATGTCCAGGCTGCGTTGGCGCAAACCTTCGAGTTGTTCCAGGGAGGGCAGGTTATACAGCTTGATATGCACGGCGGGCCGATCGTCGCGCAGTATGCGCAAGGCATTGGGCAAGACACCGGCGTGCATGGCGTTTTCGATATAACCGATGCACAAACCGCCTTCTTCGCCGCGGCCCAGGCGCTTGCCCAGAGACTCCAGGCGGTTGGCGTGGGTCAGCAGTGCCTTGGTTTCGGCCAGGAAAGTCTGGCCGTCGCGGGTCAAGCGGATACGCTGCTGGCTGCGTTCGAACAGGGTAAGGCCCAGGCGTTCCTCGAGCTGGGCGATCTGCCGGCTCAGGGGCGATTGGGAAATGTGCAAGCGCTCGGCGGCGCGGCCGACGTGTTCTTCTTCGGCTACCACTTCGAAGTAGCGCAACTGGCGTAGATCAATCATGTAAGACCTGCAAGGACTCAAGTTGGTCGCAGTATGTCTTGGACGGTCTGATCAGTGCAATCTAGCATTTGCTCAACGGTCACAGCGACCTCGCACCGATTGAGGAACCACCATGAGCTTGAAAGACACACTGCCCGGCGTACTGGGCTTTGGCACCGCCCCCTTGGGCAATATGTTTCGCGCTATCCCCGAAGAAGAAGCCCAGGCCACCGTCGAGGCCGCCTGGAGCCAGGGCGTGCGTTACTTCGATACCGCGCCGTTTTACGGCTCGGGCCTGTCGGAAATCCGCTTGGGCCAGGCCCTGTCCAACTATCACCGCGATGACTACGTGCTCAGCACCAAGGTCGGCCGGGTGATTCTGGATGAAGTCGAAGAAACCGCCCGTGACCTTGGCGAAAAAAGCGGCGTATTCGAACACGGCCGCCCGAATAAAATACTCAATGACTACAGCGCCGACGCCACCTTGCGCTCCATTGAAGACAGCCTGACACGCCTGCAAACCGATCGCCTGGACATCGTGTGGGTTCACGACATCGCCCAGGATTTCTACGGCGACCAATGGCTGGAATACTTCAACCAGGCCCGCACTGGCGCCTTCAAAGTACTCACCCGTTTGCGCGAGCAAGGTGTGATCAAGGCGTGGGGGCTGGGCGTCAATCGTGTCGAGCCTTGCGAATTGACCCTGGACCTGACCGAAGCCCAGCCTGACGGTTTTCTGCTGGCGGGGCGCTACACGCTGCTGGATCACGACCGCGCCTTGCAGCGCCTGATGGACGCGGCCCACGCCCAGCAGGTGGAGATCGTCGTCGGTGGCCCGTACAGCTCCGGCATCCTCGCTGGCGGTGCGCATTTTGAATACCAGCAAGCCAGCCCGGCGATCATTGCCAAGGTCGAGCAGATCAAGGCAATTGCCCAGACGTTTGGCGTCAGTATCAAGGCCGCTGCGCTACAGTTCTCACTGGCGCATCCGGCGGTGGCGGCGGTGATTCCCGGTGCCAGTCGTCCGGGGCGGATTGCCGAAGACGTCGCGGCGTTGTCTGAACGGATTCCAGCAGCCTTCTGGCAAGCGTTGCGCGAGGCCCGCTTGATCTCGGACCGTGCACCTTTGCCTCTCTCACGTTAAGGAGCTTGAGCATGAAGATTGATGTAAGCGGCAAAGTGGCTATTGTCAGCGGCAGCACCGCCGGTATCGGCCTGGGCATCAGCCAGGCCCTGGCGCAATCCGGTGCCACGGTGGTGGTGATCGGGCGTGATGCAGGCAAGGTGGACGACGCCTTGGCAAGCATTCGCCAGGCGGTTCCCGCTGCTCAACTGCGTGGTTTAGTGGCCGACCTCGGTACCGTTGAAGGCGCACAGAAACTCTTCGCCGCCGAACCCCGCGCCGACATTCTGGTCAACAACCTGGGCATCTTCGACGCGGTGGATTTCTTCGACGCGCCGGACAGTGAGTGGGCGCGCTTCTATGAGGTCAATGTGATCTCCGGCGTGCGCCTGGCGCGGCATTATGTGCCGGGTATGGTCGAGCAGGGCTGGGGCCGGGTGATCTTCGTGTCGTCCGAATCCGGCGTGGCGACGCCGGCCGACATGATCAACTACGGAGTGACCAAAAGCGCCAACCTGGCGGTGTCCCACGGCTTGGCCAAGCGCCTGGCGGGTACTGGGGTGACGGTGAATGCTATCTTGCCGGGGCCGACCTTTACCGATGGCCTGGAACACATGCTCAAGGACGCCACGGCCGAATCCGGGCGCAGTGCCCGAGACGAAGCAGATGTGTTTGTGCGCCATGCGCGGCCCACCTCGATCATCCAGCGTGCGGCCAATGTGGATGAAGTGGCGAACCTGGTGGCGTACATTGCTTCACCGCTGTCTTCGGCGACGACCGGTGCCGCGCTGCGGGTCGACGGTGGCGTTGTCGACAGCATGGCAATCTGATTTTTTCCTGACTGGAGTATTGATTGTGGCAACAGCTTCTTCTGTGATTGAAATTGCGGTATCGGCCGACCAGGTCTGGCAACTGATTGGCGGCTTCAACAGCCTGCCCGACTGGCTGCCTTTTATTGCCAAGAGCGAGCCGAGCGAGGGTGGCCGTGTGCGTCACCTGACCGCCGCTGACGGCGGCACGATTGTCGAGCGCTTGCAGACTTTCGACAACGTGGCGCGCACCTACAGCTACACCATTGAAGCGTCGCCGTTTCCGGTGAGTGCTTACCTGTCGACCTTGCAGGTGGAAGCGTTGACGGACACCTCGGCGAAAGTGACCTGGTCCGGCGTGTTCACGCCGGCAGCGGGTACCACCGATGCGCAAGTCGAGGAATTGTTTGCCGGTATTTACGAAGGCGGGCTTGAGGCGCTGCGCGGTAACTTCTAAAGATTGTGGCGACGGAGCTTGCTCCCGCTGGACTGCGTAGCAGTCCCACAAAGAGCGGGCCGCTTCGCGCCCCAGCGGGAGCAAGCTCCCTCGCCACAGGGGGTTAGCCTATATGGAGCAAGGCTGCCGCGACAGCCTCTGCCGGTGTCATCTGCGCCGTATCCAGCCTGAACGGTGGCGCCTCCCAACGTTCATACTCATGCATCTGCACCGATTCCCAGGTCGGTGGCACCAGCCCCGGAATATCGCCCACACGCCCTTCGACTCGGCGCCGATGCGCCTGCTGATCGGTACACACTACCTCGATATTGATCAGTGCCACGCCGGCCGCTGTCGCCACCGCTTGCCAGGCATCGCGGCTTTCCTTCACCGGGTTCACACAATCGGCGATCACCCGCTGTCCCAGGCGCAGGTTACTCAGCGCCAGCGCATTCGCCACACCGTAGCCACTGGCCCCCACATCGCCCGCCAACACCGCAGCCTCCCGCAGCGCCTGCTCAATCACATCAATACGCAGGTAAACCGCGCCCAACTGTCGCGCCAGCTCCCTGGCAATCGTGGTCTTGCCACTGCCAGGCAAGCCGCTGAATACAATAAGCATGACCCATCAACCCCATATGTAGGAGCGAGCTTGCTCGCGAAAAACGCCAACAAAAACGCGTACTGCCTGGATAAACGCGGTGCCTGTGAGTTTTTCGCGAGCAAGCTCGCTCCTACAGTGGTATTAGAACCGCGTGACTCATTTCACCCACAGGAGCGCCCATGACCCTGCCGTTCGTGAAGATGCACGCCCACGGCGATGACTTCATTATCATCGACCGCCGTGGCGAGGATAACCCCATTAATGCGCAGATTGCCCGCCACCTGGGTAACCGCCGCACCGGCATCGGTTTCAATCAACTGGCGGTAGTGCTCGACTGTGAGCAGGCCGCCGCGCGCGTTCAGTTCTGGAACCCCGACGGAACACGCCTGCAAACCTGCGGCAGCGCGACTCGTGGCGTGGCCGATCGCCTGATGCATGAGGCAGGTGCCGAGGCCATTGTGCTGCTTAGCGACCGCGGTTTGCTGACATGCACACGTGCTGATGGGCAGCGGGTGTCGGTGGACATGGGCGCACCCTCGCTGGGCTGGGCGTCGGTACCCTTGGTCAAGGCGATGGACACCTGCGTGTTGCCTATCGACGGCCAGCCGGCAGCGTGCAGCATGGGCAACCCGCATTGCACGTTTTTTGTAGAGGATGTGACTGCGCTCGATATTGAGGCCATAGGCTCGACCCTGGAAGTTCACCCGCTGTTTCCGGCCAGGACCAATGTGCATTTCGTGCAAGTGCTGGACCGCAGCCATATCCGCCTGCGTATCTGGGAGCGTGGCGGCGGTGTGCCGCTGGGGTCCGGCTCATGCTGTTGCGGGGCGGTCGTCAACGGCATCCGGCGAGGGCTGCTCGATGAGCGTGTGGAAGTCCAGTGCGACGGTGGCGCGGTCACGGTGCAATGGGACGGGCAGGGCGGCGTGATATTGACCGGCCGTGTCGAGCCGATCATGCAGGGCACCGCGTACCTGGACTAGAACTTCACGGTAAACGTGGTGCCGGCACTCGCACAGGAACTCACCGCCACGTCGCCGCCATGTACTTTGGCCAGTTCGCGCACGATATACAGGCCCAGGCCTACGCTACGCACGTCGCTGCCTTGGTCGGTGCCGCGGGTCATGGGTTCGAACAACCCGGCCAGCAGGGTTTGGGGAATCGCCGGGCCGTGGTTGTGCACCGCAACCGCGCAGGTGTTGTCGCCCAGGCGTGAGGTGATGGTAATCGGCTGCAGCAAGTCGCCATAGGCCACGCTGTTGGCCACCAGGTTACCGATCATCTGTTGCACACGGTCGGCGTCCAGGCAGGCGTCGCCCTGGCCCTCGGCGTTATGCACCAGCGTGGCCTTGGGGAAGGCCACCCGCAGTTCGTCGACGCTGCGATGAATAACGCCATGCAGGTCCAGCGGTTTCGGCTTGATGGTAATGCCCTGGCCGACCCGGGCCTGGGTGAAGTCCAGCAGGTCGGCGATCATGCGATGGGCGCGTTCGGAAGACTGGCCGATGTGCCCCAGTAGCTGGCGCTCCTTGGCCGTGCGCTCGCCGCGCTGGAGAAAGTCGGCGGCCATGCGGATCGCCGTCAGAGGGTTTTTCAGGTCGTGGCTGACAATCGCCACCATCTGTTCGGCAAACAACGCCCGGCGCTGGGCAATGGCGTAGGCCTCGCTCAGCTCGGCCTGGGCCTGTTGCAGGGCCAGTTCCGTGGCGGTTTTTTCCTGCAGCAGGGCTTCGGCCTGCTTGCGCGCATTGAGCAGTTCGCGCTCGTACTTGTCACGGTCGGTGGTGCCGAACAGCGCCAGGTCATACACCACGCCGTCCGGCTGCTGGCGCTGGTTGGCATTGAGCAAGACCGTGACTTTGTGCCCGTTGCAATGGCGGATGTCGAGTTTCACCTCGGTGACGCTGCCGTGCATGCGCAGCATTGGCGCCAGGTGCGTCTGGTAGAAAATCCGCCCGCCCATGGCCAGCAGGTCCTGGAAGCGCCGGCCCAGCAGTTCGGCCGCCGTGAAGCCCAGCCAATCGCACAAGCGTGGGTTGACGTGCAGGATCGTGCCGTCTTCCTGGGTCACCGCCAGGGCACAGGCCGCGCTGTCAAACAACGGGTCAACGGGCATCGGCAGCCGCCCAAGGGGCCAGGAACCGGTCCATCGCCGCGGCACACGCCTGGGGGGCGCTCATATGCGGGCAATGGCCGACATTTTCGACCAGGCAATAAGTGCTGTTAGGTAATACGGTGTGCAGGTATTCACCCACGGCCACGGGGGCGATCAGGTCGTCGGTCGATTGCAGGATCAGCACCGGGGTGGTCAGGCCGAACACATCCTGGCGGTTATCCGACAGGAAGGTCACGCGGGCGAACTGCTTGGCGATGTCCGGCTCGGTGCGACAGAAGCTGTCGGTGAGCGCCTCGCTCAGGTGCGGCTGCGTCGGGGCGCCCATGATCACCGGGGCCATGGCGCTGGACCAGCCGAGGTAGTTGCTGTCGAGGGTGTCGAGCAGGTCGTCGATGTCGTCGCGCTTGAAACCGCCGACATATTCTTCGGTATCGATATAGCGCGGCGATGGGCCAATCATCACGTGCGCGGCAATGCGTTCCGGGATGAAACGATCAGCGAGAGTGCCGATCATCGAGCTCACCGAGTGGCCCACCAGAATCACCGGGCCTTGGGCGTAGGCGTCGATAATCTCGTTCAGGTCATGGGCATAGCCATCCAGGCGGCTGTATTTGGCTTTGTCGAACGCACTCAAGTCCGACATGCCGGCGCCGACCAGGTCATACAGCACCACGCGAAAGCGGTCGAAAAAGTGCGGTGCCAAGGCATTCCACATGGCCTGGTTGCAACCAAAACCGTGGGAAAACACCAGGGTCGAGGGACCGTTGCCCATCACATGTACATTGTTGCGGTGACTTAGGTCCATGGGCGTCCCGTAGATGGCTTATTGCTATGCAGCTAATCGGCAGTTTAGATAGTCGCAGGCCCTGGGTCACGCGTTTGCACGCAGATAAGGTAAAGTCGGCGCCTTCAGGGACAGACTTCAGGTAACCATACATGATCGTGCTTGTGCGGCACTCGGTGTTCAGCCTACTGGCGCTGGTATTTTCCAGCCTGTTGATCACCGCTCATGCGGACACCTCGCCGATTGGAGTAGCCCTTGATCAGCGGGTCATTGACCTGACAAACACCCTCGACTCGGGCACCGCCCAGCGCCTCAAGCAACAACTGGCTGACCTTGAACAACGCAAAGGCGCGCAAGTGGCGGTATTGCTGGTGCCAACCACCGGCAGCGCCGATATCGAAGGCTACGCCAACCAGCTGTTTCGTGCCTGGAAACTGGGACGCAAGGACGTCAACGACGGCATCCTGCTGGTGGTGGCCAAGGACGACCGCAAGGTACGTATCGAGGTGGGCTACGGCCTGGAAGGCATCGTCACTGACCTGCTGGCCCATCGTATTATTGAAGAACAGATCACCCCGGCGTTTCGCCAGGGCGATTTTGCCGGCGGTGTGCAACAGGGGGTGGACGCCCTGACCGTGCTGGTGGACGGCGGTGACCTGCCGCAACTGGCGGGAGCCGGGATCAACCCCCAATTCATCGCATTGCTGGCGGCGCTTATCCTGGGCGGCTTGGGCGGCGTGGCGATTGCAGCCGGCAAGCTGCATTGGCGCAAGGCGTTGATCGCCGCCGTGGCGGCCACGCTGTTGTTGACGCTGCTGGCGGGCGGTTTGGAGTGGCCGATGTTCCTGTTTGTCATGCCGCTGACGCTGTTGATAGGCGGCGCGATATTCGGCGCGCTGTGGCAGGTGCGTACGCTGTTTTACTGTGTGATCGGGCTGCTGGCTTACAGCCTCGGGTTGGTTATGGCAAACCAGTACGTGGATGTCAGTTTCATCCATTGGCTGCTGTGGCCATTGGGCGTCTTGGTGGTGCTGGGGTTGTACCTGGTACTGCTGCTGATCATGAGAGAGACATGGCGCACCAGCCGCGCCGGTTTTATCGTGCGGCTGCTGGCGGCGGTAGTGGTGTACGTGTTGGCAGGATGGGTGATTGACGGCGGCCGCGACGGCTGGCTGCTGGCGTTTCCTATCGCATCGTTTGTCGCGCTGATTATCTTTGGCAAGGTTGGCGAGGGGGCTGGATCTGGCTCGGGCGGTGGCTCCGGTTCAAGTTCCAGCAGTTCTAGCAGCAGCTCGTCCGGTGGTGGTGGTTCCAGTGGCGGTGGTGGGGCTTCCGGCAGTTGGTGACTCGCTGGCGGATGCCCACGCTTTCGCACCCCACCCATGGCAAGCGCGTGTTTGGCAATACCATGGGGAGGCGCAACGGCTTGAATAGCAAACAGTCGGTCGCACTGTTACGCCTTGACCCAACCGCCCTTGCCGTCGGATTTGATTTAGGAATCTATGGGCGCGCGATTGGCGACGCTCGGAGCGTCGTCGATGACCTTTTGGTCCGAAGGCAGGTAACCGTGATCAAACCGATGGGGAAGAGGGTGGATCTGCGCGTCGTGGGTGACCTTTTGGTCCGAAGGCAGGCAGAGGTGATCAAACCGACGGGGAAGAGGGTGGATCTGCGCGTCGTCGATGACCTTTTTGTCAGAAGGCAGGAAGATCTGATCAAACCGATGGGGAAGAGGGTGGAACTGCGCGTCGTGGATGGCTTTTTTGTCAGAAGGCAGGAAGTGTTGATCAAACCGATGGGGAAGAGGGTGGATCTGCGCGTCGTGGATGGCTTTTTTGTCCGAAGGCAGGAAGAGGCGATCAAACCGATTGCGATTGGCGTAGGCCCGATATTCGTCGCCGACGCTCTTCCAGCCGCACTTGCCATCGGACACCTCTGCATCATCGCCAACCCTGTTTTCTTCCAAGGGGTTGTACCTGGGTTTATCGTTATCGATCTTGCTTGCGTAAACAGGTTGATAGGTCGGGATGGACGGGGTGAAGCCACTGATTGAAGACACGATTGCACCTCTGTGATAGCCAGGAAGATGCCCCGCCGGGGCAGGGTCCTGGCGGGGTGTTTCGCAGGCTACAGCGCCCGGAACCTTCACTCAATGTGGCCTGTTTCGCGTGAATGTAAGCGTGTGAAACCCCTGTGTGGTTAGCTCATACAGCGGGAGAAGTTGCTGTAGGCACAGTCTGAGATAACGCTTTGCAGCGTCAGGCTTGACGTCAGACAGCACAGACAAATCCAGGATTTTTACCTGTTGAAAAGCATTCGTTCCCTGCACGGCTTTTCGGCAGTTTCATGCCTTGCAACACACAATCACTACTGCGACGGTGTGGCTTTCAACGCCATCACCATTTCATGCCACGCCATCCCACCGTGATCCGACGGCGAAGGGCGCACGTAGGTGTAGCCCATGCGGGTGTACAACGGCACATGCTGTTGCTTGCACATTAGATGAATCGTCTGCTTGCCCAGTGTTCCCATGCGCTGCACGAACGCGGTCATCAGTTTTTTTGCATAGCCTTTGCCTTGATGGGCCGGGTCGACCACCACCGACATAATCACCACATTCGGCGCCTCGGCGTCATGGTCCACCAACTCCTTGAAGGCCTCGTCCGACATTACCACCTCATGGGCACAGCCCGAGTTGATGAACCCCACCACTGCGCCATCTTCCTCCAGGATCAGAAATCCCTCGGGATACTGCGCGATGCGCGTGGCGATCTTTTCAAGCGTTGCGGCTTCGTCGCCTTCGTAAGCGGTGGTTTCAATGTGAAAGCAGCGTGCGGCGTCGGTGGGCAGGGCGTTGCGCAGGGTGAGAGTGGGCATGGGCGGTTCCAGGGATGTTCAGTGAAAGGCCACATCATAGAGAAACATCGGGCCTATGGCACCGCACGGCCATTCATCACCCCTTGTAGGAGCTTGCTCGCGAAAAACGTCAACGATAACGCGCGCCTACACGTTGTAACGGGTAGGGCAGGCGCGACCGAGAGTCTGTATCAAACCCCACCCACCAACTTGCCACTGTCCATCCGGCGCTTATACGCACTGTCCCGACTCGCCAACCAGAAGTACAACGGCGAGGTCACCGCCAGCCCCACCACCCACGACAAGTCCGCGCCGTTGATGTGCTGCGAAATCGGCCCCACGTACAGCGGCGTGTTCATGAACGGAATCTGCACCGCGATCCCCACCGCGTAGGCTAGCAGCGCCTGGGGGTTGTATTTGCCGTAGATGCCGCCATCCACGCGGAAGATCGAGGCGATGTCGTATTGGCCTTTGTGAATGGCGTAGAAGTCGATCAGGTTGATCGCCGTCCAGGGCACCAACACCACGAGCAGCACCAGCACCATGTCGACGAAGTGACCGATGAAGTCTTGGGAGGCAAACACCGCCGCAATCGAACAGGCAGCCAGCACGATGATGGAGAGCACCGCACGGCTTTTCGCGGTGGGGATCCAGCGGTAGGCGAAGGTCTGTACCAGGGTGATGATCGACAGCACCGCGCCGTACAGGTTGAGGGCGTTATGGCTGATCACGCTGAGCAGGAACAGCACCAGCATCAGCGGGCCGATGGCGCCGGTGGCGAGTTTGACGGCGTCCATGGTGTCCATGCCTACCGGTGTGGCGAGCACTGCCACGGCGCCGAAGATGAACGCCAGGCTCGACCCCAGCGCCGAGCCCAGGTAGGTGGTCCAGAAGGTGGCGGCTACCGGCACGTCGGCTGGCAGGTAGCGGGAATAGTCCGACACGTAGGGCGCAAAGGCGATCTGCCACAGCGCGGCCAGGGAAACGGTGGCCAGCCAACCGGAGATGTTGAAGCTGCCACGGGTGAGGAAATCCGTGGTCTGAACATGGGTGAAGATGTAGCCAAAGCCCAGCACGATGCCGGCGCCAAGCACCCAGGTGCCGATGCGATTGAGTACGTGGATGAAGCGATAGCCGATGATGCCGATGATCCCGGAACCAATGGCGCCGATAACGATGCCCACCGGTACAGGTACGGCGTCCACCACGCCATGCAGGGATTTACCGGCCAGGACAATGTTGGAGGCGAAGAAGCCGATGTACATCACCCCGGCAATCACCACCACCAGCAACGCGCCGAGGGAGCCGAACTGAGCACGGCTCTGGATCATCTGCGGGATGCCCATCTGCGGGCCCTGGGCTGAGTGCAATGCCATCAACACACCGCCGACCAAATGGCCGACAAGAATGGCGACAATGCCCCACACCAGGTTGAGGTGGAACAGTTGCACACCCAGTGCGCCAGTGACGATAGGCAACGGCGCGATGTTGCCGCCGAACCACAGGGTGAACAGGTCTCTTACCTTTCCATGGCGATCTTCCGGGGGCACGTATCCAATCGTGTGTTTTTCGATGAGCGGGGCGGAGGATGTTGCAGTGGTAACCATGACGAGCTCCAAGGCAAGGTGAGTACGTGGACGTACTTCGCTATGCGCTGCACGGGCGGCGCTTTGTTGTTGGAGTGATCATCTGTAATGGGCGCAGGCAGGTAAATTAGTAAGTTTGTTGCTATAGACCTTAAAAAAAATATCTCACGTGGTTTTTTGCTCCGGTATGTTGCATGGGCTTCAATGGCTTGAAAAACCGGTGTATCTGCGCACCTGTTTGGGGCGAAAACCCACGTTTATGGAGGTGCCGATGGCTGCCTACAACCTGCGCCAGCTCAGATATTTTGTGACCACGGCCGAATGCGGCAGCGTCGCCGAGGCGTCGCGCAAGCTGTATATCGCCCAGCCGTCGGTGTCCACGGCGATCAAACAGCTGGAAGACAGCTTTGGCGTGCAGCTGTTTATCCGCCACCACGCCCAGGGCGTTTCCCTTACGCCCAGTGGCGCGCGCTTTTATCGCAAGGCGTTGGAGCTCTTGCGGGTGGCCCATGAGTTCGAGCAGAACGCCCTGGCGGATAATGATGTGGTGGCCGGGCAGATCGACATCGGCTGCTTTGAAACCGTGGCGCCGTTGTACCTGCCACGCTTGATCGCCGGCTTCAAGGCACGCTGGCCAGGGGTGGAGATCCGCATCCGCGATGGCGAGCAGCAAGAACTGGTGCAGGCGCTGACCGCAGGCAGTATCGACGTGGCGATGTTGTTTGAGCACGACCTGGGCGGCACCATCGAGACCACGCCGCTGATGCCGCCCCAACAGCCCTATGCGTTGCTGCCGGCCGATCACCGCTTCGCCCAGCAGGCCAGGGTGTCCCTGGCCGACCTGGTGCTGGAGCCAATGATTTTGCTGGACGTGTTGCCCAGCCGTACCTACTTCGTGAGCATCTTCGAAGAGCGCGGGCTGACCCCGAATATCGTATTCAGCTCGCCCTCCATCGAGATGGTGCGGGGCATGGTGGGGCGCGGGTTCGGGTTCTCGGTCCTGGTGACCAGACCCTTCAGCGAGTACACCTATGATGGGCAGAAGGTGGTGTGCATTCCCCTGGCTGAAACGGTCACGGGGTCCGGGTTGTCGGCCGTGTGGTTGCGCCGTGCACCGCTGACCAAGCCGGTGCAGTTGTTTGTCGACTACTGCCGTGAAGAACTTGCGCGGTTGCTGGCGTGACTGCGAACCAGCCCCGCGCGCTTATGCGGGTCAGTGCTCAGCCAACTGCAGCTGTTGCTTGGCCAGCCTCACCACATTGTCCAGGGTAAACCCGAATTTCTCCTGCAACTTTGCCAGCGGTGCCGAGGCGCCAAAGCTGTTCATCACCACCTTGGCGCCGGTCTGCCCGACATAGCGGTCCCAGCCCAAGGGACCTGCCTGTTCCACCACCACGCGGGCTTTCACTGCGGGCGGCAACACACTGTCGCGGTAGGCTTGATCCTGGTCTTCAAACAGCTCCCAACTGGGCATTGATACCACGCTGGCGGCAATGCCTTCACCTTTGAGCTGCTCATACGCGGCCACCGCCAGGCTGACTTCGCTGCCTGTTCCTATCAGGATGACCTCAGGCTTTTGCGCACTGGCCAGCACGTAGGCACCTTTGGCCGCACCGCAGGCCGTCGCGTATTGGGTGCGATCCAGGGTGGGCAGCGGCTGGCGTGACAGCACGACACAGCTGGGCCGATGAGTCTGGGCCAAGGCGACTTTCCACAATTCCAGCGTTTCATTGGCATCGCCCGGGCGCAAGGTCAACAGCCCCGGCGTGGCCCGCAGTTGGGTGAGGTGTTCGATAGGCTGATGTGTCGGTCCATCCTCGCCGACGCCGATGGAGTCATGGGTAAACACGAAGATCACGGGTAATTCCATGATCGCCGCCAGGCGGATCGGCGGTTTCATGTAATCGCTGAATACCAGGAAGGTCGAGGTATACGGGCGCAGGTAGGACAGCGCCATGCCGTTGGCGATTGCGCCCATGGCGTGTTCGCGAATACCGAAGTGCAGGTTGCGCCCGCTGTAATCATCCGCGCTGAAACGCCCGGCGTCGTCGAAGGTGAGGTTGGTCTTGGTCGAGGGCGACAAATCCGCCGAGCCGCCCAGCAGCCAGGGGATCTGTTGGGCGAAGGCATTCAACACCTCGCCGCCTGAGGCACGGCTGGCGACGCCTTTGGCATCGGCGGCAAAGTCTGGCAGGTGCGCTTGCCATTGCTCGGGCATTTCCCCGGCGCGCATGCGTTGCAGTTCATCGGCCCGTTGCGGGTCGAGGGAGGCCAGGGCCTGGTTCCATTCGGCATACAACGGCTCGGCACGTTCGTAAAGGGCATCGCGCAACACTGTGCGAGCCTCTTGCGGCACCAGGAAGCTCGAATCCTGCGGCCAGCCATAGGCGGCCTTGGTCAGGCGAATTTCATCGTCCCCCAACGGCTCGCCATGGGCAGCAGCGGTATTGTGCTTGTGCGGTGAGCCGTAGCCGATCACGCTGTCCACGACGATCAAGGTGGGCGCGCCGGTGTTGGCCTTGAAGGTTTCCAGCGCCACGCTCAAGGCCTGCAAGTCATTGGCGTCGGTGACATGCACGGTGTGCCAGCCATACGCCTGGAAGCGTTGGATCACGTCTTCACTGAACGCCAACTCAGTGTGGCCCTCGATGCTGATGGTGTTGTTGTCATAGATCCAGCACAGGTTATCGAGCTTCAAGTGCCCGGCCAGGGACGCGGCTTCGCTGCTGATGCCTTCCATCATGTCGCCATCACCGCACAGGGTGTAGACGTCGTAGTCAAACAGCACCTGGCCGTCGCGGTTGAAGCGCTGAGCCAGCCAACGCTCGGCCATGGCCATGCCCACGCTGTTGGCGCAGCCCTGGCCCAACGGGCCGGTGGTGGTTTCTACGCCTGTGGTCATGCGGTACTCGGGGTGGCCAGGGGTCTTGGAGCCCATCTGCCGGAACTGCTTGATATCCTCGAGGCTGACGGCCGGTTGGCCGGAACGCTTGCCGTGGGCGTCGATCTCTACCACGCCGGCCAGATGCAATAGCGAATACAGCAACATCGAGGCATGCCCCACCGACAACACAAAACGGTCACGGTTGGGCCAGTCGGGGTGTTCGGGGTGATAACGCAGGAAGCGACGCCACAGTGTGTACCCCACCGGCGCCAGAGCCATAGGCGTACCAGGATGACCCGAATTGGCCTTCTGCACGGCATCCATGGCCAGGGTGCGTAGGGTATTGATGCATTGGGTGTCGGCAGCAGTGGCAACGTGATTCATAAAACCGTTCTCCCTGGGGTGGCGATCTACAGTGGAGGGCAGGGCGGGGCAAAGGTTTGATCCCATCGCGTGCGCCGCGACGAACGGGTCGTTCTTGACTTCAAACATGACAAGGCTTGTTGGAATGGGCTAGCTTCAAGGGCGTAGACCATCGATCAATCTGTGGAGGTACGCCATGCCAGTGAAACACGACCTGTATCAGGACTTGGGATTGAGCAAGGAAGGCGTTCACAAGCGCAGGGCGCAAGACAACCGGTTGGACTCACTGCTCACTCAATACGACGACGCCGACGCCAAGGTGCTAAAAGCGGAAAAAGCCAGTGCCAGCGATGAAGAGGTGGAGAACCTGAAGAAGAAGCGGCTGTCGATCAAAGACGAAATCGCGCAGCGGCTGGCTTAAGCAAACCCGCAACCCGTGGCGAGGGAGCTTGCTCCCGCTGGGGTGCGAAGCGCCCCCATTGGCGGCGGCTGCGCAGCCGAGCGGGAGCAAGCTCCCTCGCCACACACACGGAATGTGCACATTTGTTCAGAATTGTCTGGAGGACAAGTGCCGCTTCTCTCCTTATGATGCGCCCCGTCCACTCGGCTCTGGGGCTTGTTGCGGCGCAAGGATTGCGTTGTTTGAGCCGGGTGGGCATCCTCAGAATTCATGCAACACCGGGCCGAATCGGTCGGCTGCAAATCCTGTCTGTGGCTGGCTTGCCTGCGATGACTGCCTCCCAGCCGACGCCTACCCACCTGACACCCCACAATCCAAAATGTGGGAGCTGGCTTGCCTGCGATGGCGGCCTGCCAGCCGACGCCTACCTACCTGACACCCCCGCAGTCCAAATGTGGGAGCTGGCTTGCCTGCGATGGCGGCCTGCCAGCCGACGCCTATCTACCTGACACCCCGCGATCCAACTGTGGGAGCGGGCTTGCTCGCGAAGGCGGCCTGACAGTCAACACAGTTGGACCGTGTACATATCCATTCCTGCGGTAACGGCCACTTAGGGTTCCGCCCTGACGGCGGCTCACTTTCGAAAAGCGCGAAAGTAAGCAAAGCGCTCTTGCCCCA
>NZ_WJZM01000054.1:0-39606 GCF_021609545.1 Pseudomonas sp. PA-1-6B | reverse complement strand
CTGTGACGCAGGCGGCCAGTGGGGTCATGGATAACCTTCAGTTGGGCGAGTTGGAAGCTTCGAGCTTTAAGCCAAACCCCTATTGGGCTTGGAGCTTAACGTGCGCAACTGCTTCTCTAATTGTGGCCGTCGAGCGCGAACGTCTTGAAGCCGGCGTGCTGGCTGAGGCGTTGGTAATACGCCGCGATGGCGGGGTAGGGTGGCCGCTCCATGGGTGTCATCTGCCACCGATGTACCGAAAGGCCTATCAAGATGTCAGCGAGGGTGAACTCTTCGCCGACGACGTAGGCACCGGTCTTGGTCAACTGTTGTTCTAGCAGGGCCATCTTGTCATTCCAGGCCTGTACACCCGCCTGGATGCGTTGCGGGTCCTGATAGTCCGGGTTTTGACGCACCAGTGCGTGGAACGCATAGCCCCACGAAGGGTTGAGTTCGGTGGCTTGCCAGTCCATCCACTGTTCGACCCGTGCACGCAAGGCAGGCTCAACGGGTAGCAAGTCATGGCGCTGATAGAGGCCGACAAGGTAGCGGCAGATGGTATTGGACTCCCATAGCACGCCATGGTCGTCGATCAGCACTGGCACCTGGGCGTTGGGGTTCAAGGCGAGGAAATCGGGGGATTGGGTAGGCTTGAAACCGATGCCCCAGTCTTCGCGCACGTAGTCGATGCCCAATTCCTGGCAGGTCCACAGTACTTTTCGCACGTTGATTGAAGAGGTACGACCCAAGATTTTCAGTGAATGGCCCATGGTGCTTCCCTGGCATTTGGAGAATGACCAATCTAGCAGGGGCCGGGCACGGCGGCGAGGGTATGAAGCGAGCACGGTCGAAAATGTGGGAGCTGGCTTGCCAACGATAGCGGTGGTTCAGTTGAAGATGCGTTGACTGACCCACCGCCTTCGCGAGCAAGCCCGCTCCCACAGGGGATCTGTGCCAGGCGCTGATTTTGTGGACACTACATGGCCTGCTCTCACATTGATTGCGTTCGGCTCGACGCTCAGGTGCTCTCGCGCACCTGCAACTCAAACCCCATATCCACCACTGGCTTGGCCACCTTGTTGCCCGCCATGATCGTCAGCAGATGCTCTGCTGCCCGACGCCCGATGGCTTCCCGTGGCGTGCTGATGCTGCTCAGGCGCGGCACCATGAATGACGAGGCGGGTAGGTCGTTGAAGCCCAGCACCGCCACACGTTCAGGCACCTTGATGCCATGGCGCAGGGCTTCGAGCAGGGCGCCCTGGGCCAGGTCGTCGTTGCCGAAGAAGATCGCGTCCACATCCGGATGGGCGGCCAGCAGTTGCAAAAACAGTTCGCCTCCCAGGCCCACGGAAGACGGGCGTGGCGTCAGCAGCTCCAGCGCCGGGTCGTACATGCCGGCCTGTTGCAAGGCGCGGCGAAAGCCTTCGCCGCGCAGCAAGGTGCGTTGGTCCAGTTGTGCGCCGATATAGGCCAGGCGCTTGCGACCACGGGACAGCAAGTGCGCCGCCGCGGTCTCGCCGGCGGCCAGTTGCGAGAAACCCACACAGTTCACCCCGGCATTGGGGTCCAGATCCATCATGTACACACAGGGCACATTGCTGGCCTCGACCATTCGTCGCGCGCTTTCGGTACGGTCAAAACCGGTCAGCAACAAACCCCGTGGCTGGTAGGCCATGTAGTTGCGCAACAGGTCTTCTTCTTCATCGCGCGAATAATGGGAGTTGCCGATCAGTACTTCAAAGCCCTTGGGCCGCAGCACTTGGTGGATGGCTTCGAGGGTTTCGATAAACAGCAGGTTGGACAGTGACGGCACCAGCACCACCACCGAATGGCTCTGCGCCGAGGCCAGGGCGCGGGCGGCGGGGTTGACCACGTAGCTCAGCTCGGCGGCGGCCTGTTGCACTTTTTCCACCAGTTCGGTGGCCACGGTACTGATACCGCGCAGGGCACGGGAGGCGGTGATCGGGCTGACGCCGGCCAGGCGCGCCACTTCATTGAGGGTAGGGCGGCCCGTCGTGCGGGTATTTTTATCGTTCTTGGAGGTCATCAGGCGGCTTGCCAAACAAAAATCGAGGCACTAAGGTAGCGCTGTCTCCAAAGGGCTGCAAATTCTTGGATAAAGGGTTGCCTGATCCTGTCCAGCTCTTGAAGTCAATCTGTTGGAACGGATGCACGCGTCACTCCATAAAAATGACAAGTCGGCGCGGGAAAAGCCTGTTTTTGCACTAGCCTTACGCTATGCAAAGGTAGCGCTATCTGCGTCCTGAGGTGTTTCATGAGTCAACCTGTTACCGCCCTGGTCATCATGGGTGTTTCCGGCTGTGGCAAGTCCAGCGTCAGCCAAGCCCTGTGCGCCCTTAACGGCGCCACTGCCATTGAAGGCGACAGCTTTCACCCTGCCGCGAACATCGAAAAGATGAGCGCCGGCCACCCCCTCAACGACGACGACCGCGCCGGCTGGCTCGACATCCTGTGCGATGAACTGCGCCGCGCGTTGAAAGCGGGCGAGCATCCTGTACTGACCTGTTCGGCCCTGAAGAAAAAATACCGTGACCACCTGCGCGAAGCTGCGCCGGGCCTGGGTTTTGTCTTCCTGGAGCTGACCCGCGAAGTCGCCGCCGACCGCGTGTCTCACCGCCCCGGCCATTTCATGCCGGCAAGCCTGATCGACAGCCAGTTCGCCACCCTTGAATCGCCCAAGGGCGAACCGCTGACCCTGGCCTTGAACGCCAGTGAAGACAGCGTCGAGGAGCTGGCCGCGCAGACCCATACCTGGTGGCGCAAGCACGGCTTTGAACCTACTCATTAATTTTTTGCCGGAAAAGATAGCGCTATCCCCGGCAGGAAGTTCAACACCCGCTTTAATAACAACAACAAACAGGAGAGACCCCCCATGTTTGGCATGTCCCACGAGTCTTACCTGCTGCTAGATGCAGTAGTCACTATCATTGGGTTGATCGTACTGATCACCAAGTTCAAGGTGCACCCGTTCATTGCACTGATCATCGCGGCCGGTTTCCTCGGCCTGACTTCGGGCATGCCCGTGGACAAGATCATCAAGGCGTTCCAGGACGGTTTCGGCGGGGTGCTCGGCTTTGTCGGCATCATCCTCGCGCTGGGCACGATGCTCGGCAAGATGATGGCCGAGTCCGGCGGTGCCGATCAGATCGCCCAGACCCTGATCCGCGCCTTCGGCAAAGAGAAGGTCCAGTGGGCCATGATGTTCGCCGCGTTCCTGGTGGGCATCCCGCTGTTCTTCGAGATCGGCTTTGTGTTGCTGATCCCGCTGGTGTTTATCGTCGCCCGGCGTACCGGCGTGTCGCTGATCAAGATCGGTATCCCGTTGCTCGCTGGCCTCTCGGCGGTGCACGGCCTGGTGCCACCGCACCCGGGCCCGCTGCTGGCCATCGGCGTGTTCGGTGCCGATATCGGCAAGACCATCCTGTACGGCCTGATAGTCGCACTGCCGACCGCCATCATCGCCGGCCCGATCTTCGGTACGTTCATCGCCAAGTACATCCCGGGCAACCCGTCCCAGGAATTGGTGGACCAACTGGCCCGCGAAACCGATAACAAGTCGCTGCCAAGCTTCAGCATCACCCTGGTCACCGTGCTGCTGCCGGTGTTCCTGATGCTGCTCAAAACCTTTGCCGACATCGCGTTCGCCGAAGGCAACGTGGTACGCAACTGGATGGACATGATCGGCCACCCGATCACCGCACTGTTGCTGGCTTTGCTGTTATCGCTGTACACCTTTGGCCATCGTCAGGGCATCCACTCCAAGCAGATCCTCAAGCTGCTCGACGCCAGCCTTGCGCCGACCGCCGCGATCATCCTGATCATCGGTGCCGGTGGTGGCTTCAAGCAGATGCTGGTGACCAGCGGCGTGGGCGACGTGATCGGCCATATGGCGGTGAACGCGCAGATCAACCCGATCCTGCTGGCGTGGCTGGTGGCGGCGGTGATTCGGATTGCCACCGGTTCAGCGACGGTCGCGACCATTACCGGCGCGGGCATTGTGGTGCCGGTGGTGGGGATGATCCCTGGGGTTAACCGCGAGTTGCTGGTACTGGCGACGGGCGCAGGTTCGTTGATCCTGTCTCACGTCAACGATGCGGGGTTCTGGCTGGTCAAGCAGTACTTCAACATGACCGTGGCCGAGACGTTCAAGACCTGGACGGCGATGGAGACCATTCTGTCGATCGTGGCGCTGATCTTCATCATGTTGCTGTCGTTGGTGGTGTAAGCCACACCCCAAGGCAAGGGTGGGAACTGATCAAATGTGGGAGCTGGCTTGCCTGCGATAGCGGTAGTGAATCCAACACTGCCATCGCAGGCAAGCCAGCTCCCACATTGATTGGGTTTCTTCAGGTAGATCAGGTCAGGCTTTAGTCACCAACCCATCCGCCCTGAACATCCCGCGAATCCCACGCACGGCCTGGCGAATCCGGTCCTGGTTTTCGATCAGCGCAAAGCGCACATGATCGTCGCCATACTCACCAAAGCCGATCCCCGGCGACACACACACCTTCGCTTCCAATAGCAGTTTCTTGGCAAACTCCAGCGAGCCCATGGCCGCGTACTGCTCGGGAATCTTGGCCCAGACGTACATCGACGCCTTCGGATTCTCCACCATCCAGCCCAGTTCATGCAGGCCCTTGACCAGCACATTGCGACGCTGGCGGTACTGCTCGGCGATGTCCTTCACGCACTGTTGGTCGCCTTCCAGCGCCGCAATCGCCGCCACTTGCAGCGGGGTGAAGGTGCCGTAGTCGTGGTAGCTCTTGATACGTGCCAGGGCGTTGACCAGTTCCGGGTTGCCCACCATGAAGCCGATGCGCCAGCCGGCCATGTTGTAGCTCTTGGACAGGGTGAAAAACTCCACCGCAATGTCCTTGGCGCCGGGCACTTGCATGATCGAGGGGGCTTTCCAGCCGTCGTAGACGATGTCGGCGTAGGCCAGGTCGTGCACCACCAGCACGTCGTACTGCTTGGCCAGGGCGATCACCCGTTCGAAGAAGTCCAGTTCCACACACTGCGCGGTCGGGTTGGACGGGAAGCCGAGGATCATCATCTTCGGCTTGGGGATCGAGCCGCGAATCGCGCGCTCCAGTTCTGCGAAGAAATCCACGCCCGGTATCAGAGGCACCGAACGTACCTGGGCGCCGGCTATCACTGCGCCGTAGATATGAATCGGGTAGCTGGGGTTGGGCACCAGCACGGTATCGCCCTGGTCCAGGGTGGCCAGCATCAAGTGCGCCAGGCCTTCCTTGGAACCGATGGTCACGATGGCTTCGGACTCCGGGTCGATATCCACCTCATAACGGTCCTTGTACCAACGCGAAATCGCCCGGCGCAGGCGCGGAATGCCTTTGGAGGTGGAGTAGCCGTGGGTGTCTTCACGCTGGGCGACGGTGACCATTTTCTCCACGATATGAGGAGGCGTGGCGCCGTCAGGGTTACCCATGCTCAAGTCGATGATGTCTTCGCCGCGCCGACGCGCAGCCATCTTCAGCTCGGCAGTGATATTGAAAACATACGGGGGGAGTCGATCTATGCGCGCAAAGCGGCGCGGCGAACCTTGGTCTGCCATTGTTGCCTCGAGGTACGTAAGCGCCCGGAACCGTCCGAGCGACGTCGGCCACTGCGGTGGCCTGCGGGGCAGACAATACGGGCGATGATGGCCAGTTGTCCAGATGCGTAGGAAATTTTTCTACATGGAGTACAACGCGGATATGCCCCTATACTCGATGCGGGTTTGTTCCCTCATAAGAAGGAGACTGTTCGTATGGATCAGCAGACAAAACAACCGTTGGAGCCACGCCTGGAAGCCGGCAAGGCCCTGGTGATCGCCGGGGTGCAAGGGCGATATTCGAAGGCCACCGTGGGCGATATCCCACGGCTGTGGGAGTTGTTCGATACCTGCATCAAGGACATCAAGAAGCGCGTCGGCAGTGTGACCTACGGGGTGTGCCATAACCCGCATCACGGCGAATTCGATTACCTGGCAGGTGTTGAAGTCCCGGCCAAGAAGGACGTGCCGAGCAATTTCGAGGTGATCGAAATTCCGCCACTCAACTATGCCGTGTTCCCCCACTACGGGCCGGTGCAGGCGCTTGAGCAAACCTACGAGCGCATCATGTTCGAATGGCTGCCGCACTCGGGCTACAAGGTCATGGGCGCGGATTTCGAGCGCTATAGCGCGGACTTCGATGCCAGGAAGGGCACGGGGACGGTGGAAATCTGGCTGCCGATCGGGGAGCGGGGCTGACACTGCACCCGATGTCACGTAAACACGACATGCACGCTTAAAAGTCATGTTTACGTGACATTGCCGCTATGGATTAAACCTGAAACTCAACCGGCGCTCATACCCTACGCGACCCTTGTACGCCTCACCGCGATCCACCCATCCCGCCCCCAGATACAATCCCATTGCCGCCAGGTTGTGGGCATCCACCGACAACTCCAACCCCTTGATCTGCGGCCAGGCCTCGCGCGCCACGGCGGGCAACGCCTGCAAACACATCTTGCCGTATCCACGCCCCTGCTGATGCCGGTCTACCTGTAGCGCGTGGAGTGTGGCGCTGTGTTCATCGGCCCAATGAGGCAGGCACGGTGGTCGCTTGAGCAGCAGGAACGCCACGGGAAGGTCGTCGACCAACAGCGCAAAGCCCTTGACCCCAGGGCTCGGGTTGGCGAGCAGGGTATTGAGGGCGCAATACATATCACCGCAAAACAGCAGTTGTTCAGGGTGAACTTCGATGGCGCCGACTTGCTGTTGTTGCACAGCGTTCAGCGCCTCGTAGGCAACGAGGCGGGTTGGCATGGGACTATCCGAACGGCTGCAAGGGAAGTGGCAGTTTATCGGGTTTGAGCCACGGGAAATTATTATTCAGGGGCATGTCGATTTCCCTCGGGGCCATTCGACTAAGGGTGTCTTCCGTGATTTTCCACCCCAAGGAGTCATCGCCATGAGCACTGCAATCAAGAGCCTGATCGAGCAATGGAAAGACGCAGTCGTAGGTCGCGATATCGACAAAATTGTCAGCTTTTACGCCGACGATATCGTCTCGTTCGACGCTGTAACCGCTCTGCAATTCAAGGGCAAGGCGGCCTATCGCGCGCATTGGGAGGCGTGCATGGAGCACTGCCCCGGCCCCGGCATCTTCGAGTTTCATGAATTGCATGTCGTCGAAGCGCCAGACAGCGCATTCGCCCACTGGCTGGCCCACTGCGGCGGTGCCGGGCCGGACGGTGAGGTGAAGGCTTGCTGGATGCGTGTCACCGCCGGCTACCAGCGCATCGATGGCCAATGGAAGGTGGTGCACGAGCACTGGTCGGCGCCGTTTGATATGCAAAGCGGCACGGCGTTGTTCGACCTGAAACCTTGAGCACCGCGAACTATAGTCAGTAGTCCGAAAACGGAGAACGCCATGAAATACCTGTGCCTGATCTACAGCAACGAACAGGCGTTGCACACTTCGCCCGACAGCCCCCATGACTCGGAGTGTCTGGCCTACGCCGAGGCCATCCAGGCCAGCGGGCGCATGCTGGCCGCCGAGCCGCTGGAGTCGGTGACCACCGCCACTACCGTGCGCATGCGCAACGGCAAGCTGTCGATCACCGACGGGCCGTTTGCCGAAACCAAGGAGCAGCTCGCCGGGTTCTACCTGATCGACGCCAAGGACCTCAATGAAGCGCTCCAGGTGGCTGGCGGTATTCCGGCGGCCCGGGTCGGCAGTGTGGAAGTGCGCCCCGTGCGCCAATTGAATCTCTCAACACAATAATCAAAAGACTTGAGGAGGTTTCCCGTGAACACTCAACCCGCCGAATTTGAACTGTCCATCAGCCGCTTGATCGATGCGCCGCGCCGCCGGGTGTTTCGCGCCTGGACCGAGCCAACCCTGCTGCAACAATGGTGGGGCCCCCACGGCATGACCACCCCTGAATGCGAGATGAACCTGTGGGTCGGCGGCTTGTTCCGCACCTTGATGCGCGCCCCGGATGGCAGCGAGTACCCGACTCAGGGAGTGTTCCTGGAAATCGACGCGCCCAACCGCCTGGTGTTTACCGACGCGTTCATGCCGGGTTGGGTGCCCTCGGGCAAGCCGTTCATGAGCGCCGAAGTCACCTTTGAAGATGTCGGCGGCAAGACGCTCTACACCGCCCGCGCCATGCACTGGAGTGCCGAGGACAAGCAGGCCCATGAAGCCATGGGCTTTCATGACGGCTGGGGCCAGAGCCTGGACCGCCTGGTGAAGTTGGTGACCGAGGACATGGTCGATTGACCCAGCAGATCGACGCTATTTACCGCCGCGAATCACGCCGCGTGCTCGCGACGTTGATTCGTGTGCTGGGGGATTTCGACTTGGCCGAGGAGGCGCTGCACGAAGCATTTTTCGTCGCCTTGCAGCGCTGGCCCGAGGATGGCGTGCCGGATAATCCACGGGCGTGGCTGGTGTCCACCGGTCGCTTCAAAGCCATCGACCGCCTGCGTCGGCAGTCGCGTTTTACCCCGTTATTGGAGGAGCAGGCCGAGGCGTTGGAGGCCGTGCCGTGGAGTGATGACGACGTGGAAGACGACCGCCTGCGCCTGATGTTCACTTGCTGCCACCCAGCGTTGGCGGCCGATGCCCAGGTTGCGCTGACCTTGCGCGAGATCTGCGACCTGAGCACCGAGGCCATCGCTCACGCTTTTCTTGCCACGCCCACCACCATTGCCCAACGCATCGTGCGCGCCAAGGGCAAGATCCGTGAGGCGAAAATTCCCTATCAAGTGCCGTCCCGCGCCGAATTGCCCGAACGATTGGACAGTGTGCTGCGGGTGATTTACCTGGTGTTCAACGAGGGCTATTCGGCCTCGGCGGGTGCCGACCTCACCCGCGAGGACCTGACCTTGGAGGCCATTCGCCTGGGGCGTTTGCTGCTGGAGTTGCTGCCCGAGCCGGAAGTCATGGGCTTGCTGGCGTTGATGTTGCTGCACGAATCGCGTCGGCCTGCCCGCACTTCTGCCAGCGGCGAACTGGTGCTGTTGGACGCTCAGGATCGTACGCTTTGGGACAGGGCCTTGATCGCTGAAGGCTGCGCATTGGTGGAGCAGGCGCTGATGACGCCACGCTTCGGGCCGTATTGCTTGCAGGCTGCGATTGCCGCCGTGCACGCCGAGGCGCCCAGCGCAGGGGAAACCGATTGGCGGCAGATTGTCGGGCTCTACGATGTATTGCTCAGGTCTGTGCCGTCGCCGGTGATCGAGTTGAACCGTGCGGTAGCGGTGGCGATGGAGCAGGGGCCGTTGGCGGGGTTGGTGCTGGTAGACAACCTTTTGCAGCGCGGTGAGTTGCAGGACTACCACTTGGCGCATTCGGCGCGTGGGGAGTTTTGCCGGCAGTTGGGGCGGTTTGACGAAGCCCGCAGCGCGTACGAAAAAGCGCTGTCGCTGACGCAACAGGCGCCAGAAAAACGCTTCATCACGCGGCGTCTCGCCGAACTCAAATAGCCAAAACAATGTTATGACGCCCCGCGATCCAATGTGGGAGCTGGCTTGCCTGCGATGACGGCCTGACAGCCAACGCCTCTCTAACGGCCCCCTCTACATTGAACTGCGTTCACTCCAGCATCTTGCCCAGCAACCAGCTCCCCGCAGGCCCCGGCGGCTGGTGCCGGGACCACAGCGCATCCACCGCCACCGAACGCGGCCAACTGCGCACCTTGAGTTCAACCAACTGGTTACCGCCGAAGCGCTCCACCAGCCAGCGTGGAATCGGTGCCCAGCCAAACCCCAGCTGTGCCATCTCCATCAGCATCAGGTAACTCGGCGCCGACCATACTCGCTGCGTGCCGCGGTTTTCATTGGGGCTGATGATGCTCGCCAAACGCAACTCCCGGTGTTGTTGCAAGGTGTGCGGATGAACCTTGTCCAGACTCGCCAATGGGTGTCCAGGCGAGACGAACAGTGCGATCTCCGTGCGCTCCTCCACCGTGGAGAAGGAAAGGTCCGGCGGGTAGGCTTCTTGTTTCTCGATAAACGCGATCTGCGCCCGGCCACTTTGCACCAGCGCAATCAAGTCTTCGCATTCCGCGATCAGGCATTCCAGCTCAAGGTCCGGGTAGCGTTGCTCGAAGGCCGTGAGGGCGACCTCGAATCGATCGGATTGGTAAGTATCGGACATGGCGATACTCAATTTCGGCTCCAGGCCTTGCGATAACTGACTGGCTGCCAGCTCCAGGCGGCTACTGGCTTCCAGCACCTGTTCTGCCCGTTGCAGCAACACTTGCCCCGCCGGCGTGAGGGTCGGCTTGCGGCTGCTGCGGTCAAACAGCACCACGTTCAGGTCAATCTCAAGGCTGGCCACTGCCGCGCTCACGGTGGACTGGCTTTTGCCCAGCTTGCGCGCCGCCGCGGAAAACGAGCCTTGGATGGCTGCCTGGACAAATGCCTGGAGCACTTCATGGGAGGCCATGACTATCGCCTTGGTCGATGGTTATTGGTTATGAAGTATCGAGACAAAGCCTGATCATGGCAACCATCGTCACTCACGGAGCCGGGTCATGACCCCTACCAAATCCTTTACTGAACGCGTGTTTCAAGCCCTTGGTTTCGAAGGGCTGGCCTTATTGATTTGCACGCCGCTGTTGGTGTGGATCACCGGCCGGCCGGCGCTGGAAATGGGCGCAGTGACCCTGGGCATCAGCCTGTTGGCACTGAGCTGGAACGTGGTGTTCAACAGTCTGTTCGACCGCCTTAAAACCCGCCTGCAACTGGCCAACGGCGGTTGGACCCGTGTGCTGCACGCGCTGTTGTTTGAAGGCGGCCTGATTCTCTTGGCAGTGCCGTTGATTGCCGCCTTGATGAAGATCAGCCTGCTGGAAGCCTTCATCCTCGACATTGGCGTGCTGTTGTTCTTCCTGCCGTACACCTACGTGTACCACTGGGGTTATGACGTGCTGCGCGAGAAATTCGCCGGTAAAACCCCAGTTACCCCGTAGGCGTGCGTCGCTTATAGGAACATCCCTCCCGACGCCTCGATCCGCTGGCCGGTGATCCAATGACTGCCATCGGCCAGCAAGGTCGAAATCGCCCCGCCAATATCGTCCGGCAAGCCAGCGCGGCCCAGGGCGGTGTTATTGGCAACCATCGCATTCACATCGGTGTTATCGCGCACCGCGCCGCCGCCGAAGTCAGTGGCAATCGCGCCCGGTGCCAGGGTGTTCACGGTAATACCCCGTGGGCCCAGCTCTTTAGCCTGGTAGCGCGACAAGACTTCCACCGCGCCTTTCATGGACGCGTAAGCGGCATAACCCGGCAGGCTGAAGCGCGCCAGGCCGCTGGAGACATTGATAATGCGCCCGCCATCGCTGATCAGCGGCAGCAGTTTTTGCGTAAGGAAAAACGGTGCCTTCACATGGATCGCCACCAACTGGTCGAACTGGGCTTCGGTGGTTTCGGCAAAGCTTGCGTAGGTGCCAACCCCGGCGTTGTTGATCAGGAAGTTGAAATGTTCCTGGGCGAACACATCCTTGAGCAGGGTGCCGATCTGGCCAACGAATGCATCGAAGGTTGCGCTCTGGCTGACGTCCAGCTGCAGCATGGCGGCGCGACCGCCCAAGGCCTCTACCTGGGCAACCACGGCTTGGGCTTCAGCCGCTGCGCTGTGGTAAGTGCCGATGATGTCGATGCCTTGCGCAGCCAGGTGCAGGGCGGCGCTTTTACCCAGGCCACGGCTGGCGCCAGTGATGAGTGCGATTTTACGGGTCATGGTGCAGTCCTCGAATGGGGTGAGTGGGACTGAGTGTATTTGTCCGGCCATAACGTGATAAACAGGCTGATATCGGAATCACTGGCCGGATAAGGCGAACAATCTAATGAACAAGCTTGAGTTGCTGCGCACCTTCGTACGCGTTACTGAGTTGTCGAGCTTTACCCAGGCCGGTCAAAGTCTGGGCTTGCCGCGCTCTACGGTCTCCGAGCATGTGCAGGCGTTGGAGGAGTTGCTCGGCGCACGGCTGTTGCAACGCACCACGCGCAAGGTGCAGGCGACCCAGGATGGTCGTGTGTTGTATGAGCGCAGCAAGGATCTGCTGGCGCATATGGAAGAGCTGGAAGGTTTGTTCCGTCAGGACGAAACCCAATTGGCCGGGCGCATACGGGTGGACATGCCCAACGTCATGGCGCGGGGCTTGATCTTGCCGAACTTGCCCACGTTCATGGCGCGCCATCCTCTGATCGACATGGAGATCAGCGGTTCGGACCGCCAGGTGGACCTGATCGCCGAAGGTTTTGATTGCGTGGTGCGCGTCGGCGCGCAGCCCGATCAAACCGTGGTAGCGCGGCGGGTGTGCAGCATGCCGATGGTCAACTGCGCGAGCGCGGCGTATCTGCAACGGTATGGCGTGCCCGAAACCCTGGCAGACCTGGCGCATCACCAGTTGGTGCATTACGTGCGGCCGCTGGGCGCACGCTCGGCCGGGTTCGAATACATGGTGGGCAACAAGGTGCAGCGGCTGCCGATGGCAGGCCGGGTGACGGTCAACAGCACCGACGCCTATCAATCGGCGTGCCTGGGCGGGTTTGGCATCACCCAGGTGCCGCAGCTCGGGATACGCGACTTATTGGCCAGCGGCGAGTTGGTGGCGGTGCTGCCCGATTACCAAGCGCCGCCCTTGGATGTGTCGTTGCTGTACGCCGGCCAGCGGCATCTGCCGTTGCGAGTGCGGGTGTTCATGGACTGGTTGACCGCCACCCTGCAAGCTCATCTTTAACGGCGTGCCGACAACTGCTGGGGCGCCAGGAACGCGTCGTGGAAGTAATCTCGGAACGCTTGCATCGCTGGCGTAAACGCACGCTCGCGGTGCCAGGCCAGGCCGACGCTCATGGGTGTGACCGGGTCGGTCACGGTCAGGGTTTCGATGCGTTTGCCTTCCAGGGACCAGGGCCGGTGCACCAGGTCTGACAGGATCGCCACGCCGCTGCCGTTGGCAACCATGCTGCGCACCGCCTCCACTGAGCTGGTGCGCAGCCGCACCTTGGGCGTTTGCCCGGCCTGTTCCCAGTAGCGCATGGCGCTGTGTTCGGCTTCATCGACGGTGAGCAAAATGTAGGGTTCTTGGGCCACGTCGGCCAGGCTCACGGCACCGCGTTCGCACAACGGGTGATGGCTGGGCAGCCACAAGCGGCGCTCGGAGTTGAACAGAATTTCCGAGACGATATCCGCGTGGGTAAGGTTGGCGGTCAGCACCACGGCCATGTCGAACTGGCCGTCGAGCAGGCCCTGTTCGATGGCCTGGCGCTCCTGTTCGAACACCTCGATGGTTACGTCCGGATGCCAATGCTCCATGCGCTGTAAATGGTGGGGCAAGAAATAACCCAGCACGGTGTAACTGGCCGCCACCCGCAGCACGCCGCTGGCGCGGTAGTCCGGCAGCGGGCTGTTGAGGGCGTCCTCCACGCTGCGCACAATCACATAGGCACGGTTCAGAAAATGCCGTCCGGCGTCGGTGAGGTTCATGCCTTGGGCCGAGCGCACGAACAACTGCACGCCGAGCATGGCTTCCAGCTCCTTGATCGCCGTGGTCACCGCCGATTGGGAAATATTCAAGTGAATCGCCGCCTGGGATATCTGGCCGATCTCGGCGGTGGCGACGAAGTAGCGAACCTGACGCAAGGTGAGGGACATGAGCGATATCTGATTTTCAGAAGATGGGCCATCTGATAATAGATCTTCCCAAGGGGTCAAGCCCCGGCCTACTTTGCGGGCATCACCTTTGGCGGAGCGACCCCGATGCAGGCAGTGGATTTCAATTCAGACATGGGCGAAAGCTTTGGCCCCTGGACCATCGGCGACGGCGTCGACGCAGAGCTGATGGCCTATATCAGCTCGGCCAATATCGCCACCGGCTTTCACGCCGGCGACCCCGGCACCATGCGCCGCACCGTCGAGCGCGCCAAGCAACTGGGTGTGGCCATCGGCGCGCACCCAGGCTTTCGTGACCTGGTGGGGTTCGGTCGCCGGCATATCAACGCACCGGCCCAGGAACTGGTGGACGACATGCTCTACCAGCTCGGTGCCCTGCGTGAAATGGCTCGTGCCCAAGGCGTGACCCTGCAACATATCAAGCCTCACGGCGCGCTTTACATGCACCTGGCCCGTGATGAAGAGGCCGCCCGGCTGTTGGTGCAGAACCTGCAAATCATTGAGCCCACGCTGATGCTGTACTGCATGCCCAACTCGGTGATCTGGCGCATCGCCAAGGAACTGGGGCAGCCGGTGGTGCGCGAGTTCTATGCCGACCGTGAATACGACCTGAGCGGCTCCATCGTGTTTACCCGCAATGTGCGGGCGCTGGATCCAGCCACAGTGGCCGCCCGGGTCTTGCGTGCGTGTCAGGCCGGCCTGGTACGTACCGTCGAAGGCGAAGACCTGGCGATCGAGTTCGATTCCATCTGCCTGCACAGCGACACCCCTGGCGCCCTGGATCTGGTGGAGGCTACCCGTGAAGCCTTGGACCAGGCGGGTATCGACGTCAGAACACCCCGATAAGATCCAACCCTTACTTTTTTGCCTGCCTTTCTACAATGATTCCAAGAGGAACAGACATGGCTGAAACGTCCCCCATCCGCTACAGCTTCGGCGGTGATGAACACCTGTTTGCCGAGGTCAGCGACAGCATGTCCCTGGAGGCTTTTTTCAAGGGCATGGCGGTTACCCGCGCGGTGGAGCGCCTGGCGCTGGAAGGCGTGCTGGATGTGTGCCTGGCCAATGCATCGTTCCAGATTCGCTTCGACCCTGACCGCATTACCCCCCACGCGTTGCTCGACGCCGTGCAAAGCGCCGAAGCCCAGGCGGTGACTGAGCGCACCTTGCGCACGCGCATCATCGAAATCCCGGTGCTCTATAACGACCCCTGGACCCACGAAACCCTGATGCGCTTTCGTGACCGCCACCAAGACCCCAGCGGCACAGACCTGGAATACGCGGCACGCATCAATGGCCTGGCCGACGTAGACGCGTTCATCGCCGCCCACAGTGGCGCGCCGTGGTTTGTGTCGATGGTCGGCTTTGTCGCGGGCTTGCCGTTCATGTTCCAGATGGTCGAACGCGAGCGGCAATTGCAGGTGCCCAAATACCTGCGGCCACGCACCGACACACCGAAACTGACCCTGGGCCATGGCGGTTGCTTTGGCTGTATCTACTCAGTGCGTGGCGCGGGCGGTTACCAGATGTTCGGCGTTACCCCGGCACCCATCTATGACCCGGCGCAGCAGTTGGCGTACCTCAAGGAGCACATGGTGTTCTTCCGCCCTGGCGATATCGTGCAGTTCAAACCAATGGACCGCGAGGCATATGACCTGGCGGTCGCCGAGGTGGACGCCGGGCGTTTCGACTTGCGCATTCGCCCGGTTGAGTTTTCCCTGGATGCCTTTCTCGCCGACCCCATCGGCTATCCGAAAACCCTGCAGGAGGCGCTGGCATGATCAAGGTCCTCAAACCCGGCCTCGCCACCTCCGTGCAGGACCTGGGCCGCGAAGGTTATTACCATTTGGGCATCCCACCATCGGGGGCGCTGGACCAATACGCGTTGAGTGCGGCCAACCACCTGGTGGGCAATCCCGTGGGCGCGGCGGGCCTGGAATGCACGCTGATCGGGCCGGAGCTGGAGTTCCAGCAGGACGCGCTGGTGGCCTTGAGCGGCGCCTTGATGTCGCCGCGCCTGGACGATGAAGTGGTGCATCAGGACACCGCCTTTGCCGTACGCGCCGGGCAGGTGCTGCGGTTCGAGTTTCCCAAGGCCGGCGCACGCACCTACCTCGCCGTCGCCGGCGGTATCGACGTGCCGTTGGTGCTCGGCAGCCGCTCCACCTACACCCTCGGCGCCCTCGGCGGGTTTAATGGCCGACGCTTGCAGGAGGGCGATCAATTGCCGATCGGTACCGCCAGCGGCACCGGGCGTGCGGGCAACAGCTTGCCGATGGCGTTGCGGCGTTCGGTCGGCGGCGATGTGACGTTGCAGGTGGTGCCGGGGCTGTATTACGAACGCTTGAGCTTGGAGGCCAAAAGCAGCTTTTTTGCCGAGCCGTGGACGGTCGGCTCCGAGGCCGATCGCATTGGCTATCGCTTCAAGGGCGGCAGCGCGTTGAGCTTCCAGCCACGGGAGCAGCCGTTTGGCGCGGGCTCCGATCCTTCCAACATCGTGGACAGTTGCTACCCGATTGGCTCGATTCAAGTGCCGGCCGGGCTGGAACCGATTGTGCTGCACCGCGATGCGGTGTCGGGCGGTGGCTACGCGATGATTGGAACGGTGATCAGCGCCGACCTGGACTTGATCGGGCAGATGCAGCCCAACCAGCGAGCGGGGTTTGTGGCGGTGAGCCTCGAGGAGGCTTTGGAGGCGCGGCGGGTGTACAAGAAGCGGCTCAAAGCGATGACGGGACTCTTCAATCACTGAATAAACGCAAACTCCTGTGGGAGCTGGCTTGCCTGCGATAGCGGTGGGTCAGCTTGCATCGCCTTGGCTGATACACCGCCATCGCAGGCAAGCCAGCTCCCACAGTTGGGCTCATTTCAATTTGAGCATTTGCGCAATGCCCACTGGCCAGTGATCAAGGCCGCGCCAGCATCGTGAGGGCGATGGCTGGACGCTTCCATCACTGAATAAACGCAAACTCCTGTGGGAGCTGGCTTGCCTGCGATAGCGGCGGGTCAGCTTGCATCAGCCTTGGCTGATCCACCGCAATCGCAGGCAAGCCAGCTCCCACAGTTGGGGGGCATTTCAATTTGAGAATTTGCGGAATGCCCACCGCCCGGCGATCAGGGTAAAAGTTGCGACCAAGGCCACCAGTATCCAGAAGCCTTCCGGATCTTGGGACAGGGGCACCCCACCCACATTCATGCCAAAAAAACCGGCAATGATATTGATCGGCAGCGCCAGCACCGTCACCACCGTGAGGGTAAACAACGTGCGGTTGCTCTGTTCATTGAGGTTGGCGGCGATCTCTTCCTGCAACAGTTTGATGCGTTCGCCCAGGGCGGTCAGGTCGTTGATGATCAGCGCAAACTCCTCGGTGGATTTGCGCAATTCCTTCACGTCTTCCTTTTGCAGCCATTGCGGCGGGCGATTGAGCAGGCGCAGCAGCGAGCCCGGCTCCAAAGCCAGCAGGCGTTGCAGGCGCACCAGCACGCGGCGGGCGGCGCCCAGTTCGGCACGATTGGTGGACAGGCGCGAAGACAACAGCTGATCCTCGATTTGGTCAACGCTGATGCTGGTCTTGCGCACGATCTGCGTCAGCACTTCGCCCTGGTCGCGCAGCAGGTGCACCAGCAGCTCCAAGGGGGAGCGAAAGTGCTCGCCGGCCTTCACCGACGAGCGCAATTTATCCACCGAGTGCAACGGCTGCAGGCGTGCGCTCACCAGCAAGCGGCTGCGCGCACACACCCACAGCGTGGAAATATCCGACGAGACCATGCTGCTGAAGTTGAACACCACATCGTTGACCACGGCCAATAAGGCCGAGTCCACATGCTCGATGCGCGTGGAGCGTGAGCCCTCATGCAAGGCTTCAAAAAACTCTTCTGGCAGTGACAAATGCGCCTGCATCCAGCGCTCGCAGGCGGCGTGCGCCAGGTTCAGGTGCAGCCACAGGAATTCTTCCGGGTCTGGCGGTTGCTGCAAGGCGGCGAGGGCGGTGGCGGAATCAATTTGCTGGCCTTTCTCGCCGGGGCGAAAACGAAAACCGTAAAGCAGGCCAAACAGATCGGAATCCTGATGGCCGTGGTCGATGCTGTGGTTCATGGCGACTCGCAGAGAAAGGGCCTGTAGGACGTTTCACAGGTTCCTGAGCGAATCATTGCAAGGCGGTATGACGGTTATGTGACGGTTATGTGACGGTTTGAGGCTCGCATAAAAAAACGCGCCACCCAAAGGTGGCGCGTTTTTTCAAGGTTCAACTCAGGTGTCTTGCTTGTTTTCCAGCACGGCACCGGTTTTGGCGTCGAGCTTCACATCCCATTTCTTGCCGGTGGTGTCGGTCAGGTCCACTTCGTAGACCAGCTTGCCAGCTTCGTGATCCAACTCGGTATCGTTGATGGTCGCGCCGGAATGTTGGGCGACGGCGGCGGCGTTGAGCTTTTCGAACGCCATCACTTCACCGGACTTGAGCAGGCTAGGAATCTGGTCTGGACGGACATCAGCCTGGGCCAGGCCGGCGGTCAAGGTCAGGGCAGTAGCGGCGAACAGGGCAGTCAAGGTTTTCATGGTGTATGTCCTTCTTAGGTTGAGCTGTTTAAGTGGCGCCAGATTAACCAGCGCAACTTAACTCAGCCTTAATGGCTCACTGACACCAACGCTTTTAGTACTTATGGTCGTTGAGCAGGTCTTGCACGCTGGACGACGGCCAGCGCTTGTAGAACTTCAACAACTCGGCGGCGCGGTTGGTGAAGATGCCGTCGACGCCGGCCTTCATGACCTTCTCGAAGTCCACCGGCTCATCCACGGTATACACATGCACCAGCAGGCCCTTGTCGTGGGTCAGCTTGTTCATTTCCGGCTTCACCAGGTCGGTGTAGCTCTGGTCGCCGTGGTCGGTCAGCTCAGCCGACGGGCCGGTGCCGATGGCGCCGAGGCTTTTGGCCTCATCGACCCACTTTTCGAATTCGGCGGCGTCTTTGGGCTCTTGCTTGGCGTAGTAGGCGGCCTTGGTGGGTTCGCCAGACTCGGCGAAGGTCACTTTGGATTTGGGTTCGATGCTGCCTTCACCCACCCACAGCAGCAGGATTTTCGGGGTGTTGGGCATTTCTTTCTGCAGCTCTTTGAGGCTGGCGGTTTCGAAGGTTTGCAGCACCACGCGGCCCTTGCCTTGGCCGACACCGGTGTTGCTCTTGCCCAGTTTGGAGCCGGCGGAGCTCAGCCAGCCTTTGTCGAGCAGCTTGTTTTTCAGGTCGGCTTCGATACCGGGGAACTGCTTGGGCTCCTTGGTCTCGATGTACAGGCCGGGTTTGTGCGAGGGGTTGCCTTCGGCGATCTTGATGATGTCGTCCAGGCTCAGGATTTTCAGGCCAACGAAACCAGGGCGCGCGCGGTCCGGGTAGGCGGCGTTGAACCAGCTGCCGGCGTCGAGGGTTTGCAGTTCTTTCCAGGTGAACTCGTTGGCAGGCGCGTCTTTGCGCTCGGGGAACTTGGTGGCAACGTCGGTGGTGCGCTGCAGGTTGTTGTCGTGCAGGGCGAACAGTACGCCGTCCTTGCTACGTTGCAGGTCCAGTTCCAGGTAGTCGGCGCCCAGGTCGCGTGCAACCTTGTAGGCAGCGGCGGTGGATTCAGGTGCGTCGTAGGACGCGCCACGGTGAGCGATCACGGCAGGATAGGGGATGCCTTCGTTTGTCGCCAATTCGGCCGGGCTGACCGGTTCGGCAGCCTGTGCCTGGCCAAGGCCGAGCATCAACGCCAGCAGCAAGGCGCTTTTGGAAAACGTGACAGGCATATGCGAAGTCCTTTCGTGGAGGTAACTTTGAGAAGGTGTCCTTTTTAACAATTGATTGCGAACGGCGCTATCACCAAACCGACATTAACGTGCGCACCGGCCAATTTTGTCGACTTTTTTGCAGGGCGTTGCAGTATTCTTACGGGTAGCTGCCCCGTCAGAGGGCGGTAATTTCTGCCACGCGTGTAAACCATCTTTCCAGTCCCCTGTGGGACTTTTCAGTGAGGTTTACCATGCGCATCACTTCAGAGCTTATCTGCCAGGCCGCCGACCAACTCCATGGATTTGTCGGCCTCAACCGCAAGACCGGCCAGTACATCGTACGTTTCAGCGAAGACTCATTCGGCATGGACGTGGCCGATGACGGCATCATCCCCACGGCCGAGTTCGTCTGGCTGCCGGCCGCCGACCACACCATGACCCTGTGCCGAGCCCGCCTGCAGTTGTTGCTCGACCAGAATATCGACGAGCGCATCAACATCACCGAGCCGCTACGCGTGTATATGCGCCGGGTAGAGATCCCGCAGATCAGCGCGTTGCGTAGTTTGGTGAGCTGAGCGTCCGCGATTACTAACGATGACGAGCAAATGTGGGAGCTGGCTTGCCTGCGATAGTATCACTGCGGTTTCACTGCATCACCGAGGTGTCTGCATCGCAGGCAAGCCAGCTCCCACAAGGGGTCAGTGTCTCAAGTGGAGAAGGTGTAGGCCCGCTCTACCTTGCATACCCGTGTGTGAAACGCCGCATACCAGGTGGCCCGTCCTTGCTCGCGCACCTGCCGATGCTCGGCCTGCTGTTTCCAGGCCAGGATCGCCGCCTCACTGGCCCAGTAGGACACGGTGATCCCCAGTCCATCCTCCCTCGCCGATTCCACCCCCAGGAACCCCGGTTGTTGCCTGGCCAGTTCCAGCATGCGTGTGGCGGCCTCGCCATAACCCAGGTCGGCGCCGGTGCGCAGCGAGCTGAAAATCACCGCGTAATAAGGTGGGGCGGGTGTCTTGGCGATCATACCGATACCTCCTGGCAGGCCTTGAGCAGCGCAATCGTCAGCGGCGGCGTGATGCCCTTGAGTGCGGCGCGTTCGGGCTGGAACAGGGTGGCGACGAAGAACGGGTGGTCGAGCAGTTCCACCGCGCGCAGATCGCCCGCCGAATCGTGGCCGGTGGGAATCAGGTTGGCGTCCAGCAGGGCGTCGGCAAAGGCGGGGTTGATGCCGTAGCGGCAACGGTAACCCTCGTGGATGTCCAGGCGGCCGTAGGCCTGGGCAATGCGCGTGTACGGGGCCAGGCGCACGGTGTCGCTCACTTCCACCAGGGAGCAGTCCAGCGGCGTGATGACGGCGCGTTCAGCATCCGGCATTAATTCGCCGTGCTGGGCATCGGCCCAGCCGAGCACATGGCGGGCATATTCCAGCACGGCATGTTGAAAACCGCCGCAGGTACCGAGGAAAGGGCGATCTTGTTCGCGGGCAAAACGTATCGCCCGCAGGGCGCCGTCGACATCGCGATAGGGGCTGCCGGGCACGCACCAGAAACCGTCGAAGTCGCTCAGGGCAGAAGTGGAGGTGAGGGTGTCGGTGGCCAGCCATTGCACTTGGACGTTCAGGCCCAGAACGTCGGCGGCCTGTTGCAGGGCCATGGGAATGGCCTGGTGGGCGGTCACATCGGGGTTGTAATCACCGATCAAGGCAAGGTGCAGCGCGGGGGTTGGCATCATGTACGTCCATGACTTGTGGTGGGGTGATATCCACTATAGATTGGCGCTCACGCAATCAATATTGGCGTTTGCCCACATGTTCAATGCAGTCACGCACTATCAAATCGACTACGCCGACCTGTCATTGATCCTGGCCCTGGTGCGCGGGGGGACCCTGGCGCGGGCGGCGGCGCTGCTGCGGGTGGATGTATCCACGGTGTTCCGTGCGGTGCGGCGGCTGGAGGCGGCGCTGGGCCAGACCCTGTTTGAAAAAAGCCGTGCCGGTTATTTGCCCACCAGCCTGGCGAGCAACCTGGCACAACAGGCCGAGCGTGCGGAGCAGGCGCTGGAGGCCGCGCGCATCGGTGTGGAACAGGGCGGTGAAGTCATCAGCGGCACCGTGCGCCTGACCTGCACCGACTCGGTGTTGCAAGGTTTGCTGTTGCCGGCCCTCGCGCAGTTCATGCCGGCCTACCCGGCGTTGACCTTGGAACTGAGCACCTCCAATGACTTCGCCAACCTCAGCCGCCGCGATGCGGATATCGCCCTGCGCCTGACCAAGACGCCGCCAGCGCATCTTGTCGGACGTTGCCTGGGGGCGGTGACCTACCAGGTGTGTGCCAGTGCCGACTATGCGCGCCTGCACCCAGACCATGAGTGGGCCGACCTGGCCTGGATCGCGCCGGACGATTTTTTACCCGATCATCCCACCGTCATCTGGCGCCGTGAGCATTTGCCGGGCGTGCGTCCCCGTTATCGGTGCAACAGCATGCAGTCGGTGACCGAATTAGTGCGCGCGGGGTTGGGCGTGGCGGCGCTGCCGGATTTTCTGATGGGCGATGGCCTGCAACCGCTGGGCCCTGCGCTGGCAGGGCACGATACGGCGCTGTGGTTGTTGACGCGGCCTGATTGCCGGGCGTTACGCTCGGTGGTGACGCTATTTGATGAACTGGGGCGGCATGTGCGCTGGCGGCGAAGTTAACCTGCAGACAGCCAGCGCCAATGGCTCAGCGATTGCCCCGCTCATTGGCAAACGCACTTACCGCTTGTACTGCCTCGCCGGTGCCTTCGCGAATCTGCAGGATCACCGTGCCGGCCTGGTTGGCCAGTTCCACACCCTGGGCGGCGCGGTCGCGGGTGGCGTCCATGCTGTCGATGGCTTGGCGGGTTTCGTCCTGGATCATGGCGATCATGCCGGAGATTTCGGCGGTGGAGCCGCTGGTGCGCGCCGCCAGTTGCCGCACTTCATCGGCCACCACGGCAAAGCCACGGCCCTGCTCGCCGGCGCGGGCGGCTTCAATGGCGGCGTTGAGGGCCAGCAGATTGGTCTGGTCGGCAATGCCGCGAATGGTATTGACGATGGCGGTGATCTGTTGCGAGCGTTCGCCGAGTTTGGCGATCAGTTGCGAAGAGGTGTCGATATCCACGGCAATTTCGCGCATGCCGCTGGCGGTTTTCTGAATCACCTCAGCGCCTTTTTCCGCCATCTCCTGGGTGTTCAACGACAGGTGGTAAGCCTGGGCGGCGCTCTGTGCGTCAGCGGCATGCTGTAGCACGCGGGCGGTGACATCCGAGGCGAACTTCACCACTTTGCACAGGCGCCCGCTGGCGTCATACACCGGGTTGTAGTTGGCTTCCAGCCACACGACCTGGCCGTGTTTATCCACCCGCTCGAACTGGCCATTGAACAGCTCGCCCTGGTTCAAGCGCTTCCAGAACTCGCTGTAGGCCGCACTGTTGGCCAGCTCGGGCGTGCAAAACAGGCGGTGATGCTTGCCCTGGATCTGCGCCAGGCTGTAACCCATGCGCTGCAGGAAATTGCCGTTGGCGGTGATGATGGTGCCGTCGAGGTTGAACTCGATCATCGCCATGGCGCGGTCGATAGCTTCGAGCTTGGCGTTGGCTTCGCTTTCGGCTTGCAGGCGCGGGGTGACGTCCATGGCGTACTTCACCACTTTGATCACATTTCCCGCCTCATCCCGTACCGGGTTATAGCTGGCTTCCAGCCACACCGAGGCGCCGTTGGCACCTACTCGTTCAAAGGTGCCCGACCGGAATTGGCCGTTGCGCAGGTGCGTCCACAGCTGGTTGTAGTCAGCGCTGCGGGCGAACGCCGGGGTACAGAACATCCGATGGGGCTGGCCCAGGATCTGTTCGGCGCGGTAGCCCATGGTCTTGATGAAGTTGTCATTGGCGCGCAGCACGGTGCCTTGCAGGTCGAATTCGATCACGGCCATGGAGCGTTCGATGGCGTCCAGCAGGCTGGTCTGTTGGGCAAGGCTGTGTTGCAGGGTACTGATGGTTTTCTTGTGAGCGTTGAATAACATGGTGGAGGGCTCGGGCATGCAAGCGTATGCGGGGTCCATGTATTTGCGCCTGACCCCGTAGGGCCCCTGGCCTTACGGTTGACTTGCTCATTGCCAGCTTCCTGATGCTGACAGAGGGGGGTAGAACAACGGTGTCAGAGTGATCAACCGACCTGGAAGTTCGCCCGTCAGGCAGGACTATTTTGACCAGGCGACCAATGGCGGCATTATGCTATTGCGGCAGGCCGGCGAATGAAGTTTCAGACGAGGTGTCATCAGACAACTCAGGGTGGATGGGCGACCACGCAACGGGTGGAATACGCCAAAACGCTCTGCAATAACGCGTCTTAGTGTGAGGGTGGAGTGCTGGCTTCGTAGCCGGCCAGGAACAGGTCGATGGCTGATTCGATGACACCAGCCTGGGCGGCAGGGTCGAGGGTGGGCTGGCCGAGGGTAATCTGCGGCCAGAATGCAAACGCCTTGAGCAGGCTTTGGATCTGGTGGGCGGCGAACGCCGGGTCGGTGCAGGTGAGACGGCCGTCTTCCTGGGCGGCGCGCACCCATTGGGTAAAGCCTTCTTCTCGTGCGCTGAGGCGGTTGACCATGTCTTGAGCGCGTTCCGGCGAATGAATGGTGGCAGCAATGGCTACGCGTGCCAGGTCGAGGAAGTTGGCGTCCGACATCATCTGCATTTTCGCTTCCAGCAACGTGCGCAGTTGGTCGCGCAGCGGGCGGTCGCTGGTATAGATCACGTCCAATTGGGCAACGCTGCTGGCCCATAGTTGGTGGAGGATCTCGGCGAACAGTTCTTCCTTGCTGGGGAAATGGTTGTACACCGTGCGCTTGGAAACGCCAGCAGTGGCGGCGATCTTGTCCATGCTGGTGACCTCGAAGCCGTGCTCGCGAAATTCGGCAATCGCCGCCGCCACGATGGCTTCGCGTTTACGCTCGGTGAGGCGTTTGGGGGCAGTCATGGAAGGCATTCGACTCAACAATGAAATTACACCGAGCAGTTTACTTGCTCCGGATTCTGTTGCAATGTAGAAACTACACTGTGCAGTGTAATACTTGAGCGGACAGCAGGAGTCACTTTGTCATGGCCACTATTTCAACCCGTCTCGACCCGGCGCCTTCGGCGCCCAAGCCTGCCGAACAGGGCCTGGGGCATTTCAGCAACGACGCCCCGGTGCAACACGGTGGCTTGGGCAAGACCCTGCGTATTTTCTGGAACATGCTGTTCAACAAACCGCGCACGACCCGGCCGGTGGGGCAAATTCCGGTGCAGCCACTGACCCGCGAGCAGTTACTGGCCGCACCTGATCACAGCGTTTATCGCCTGGGCCATTCGACCGTACTGCTGAAAATTCGCGGTAAATTCTGGGTCACCGACCCGGTGTTTGCCGAACGCGCCTCGCCATTCAGTTGGGCCGGCCCCAAGCGTTTTCATCAGCCGCCCGTCAGTCTTGATGAGCTGCCAGCGCTGGAAGCGGTGATCCTTTCCCATAATCATTACGACCATCTCGACCGTAAAGCGGTAGTCCAGTTGGCCGAAAAGACCCGCTACTTCCTGGCGCCCCTGGGCGTGGGTGACACGCTGGTCAAATGGGGCGTAGACGCCAGCAAAGTGCGCCAGCTGGAGTGGTGGCAGGGCATCGAAGTCGATGGCGTTCGTTTTGTCTGCACGCCGGCTCAGCACTTTTCAGGGCGCGGCCTGTTTGATGGCAACCAGACCCTGTGGTGCTCATGGGTCATGATCGACGCTACGCGACGTATATTTTTCAGTGGCGACACTGGCTATTTCGACGGTTTCAAACGCATCGGCGAGCAGTACGGGCCGTTCGACCTGACCCTGATGGAAACCGGCGCTTACAATGTCGATTGGCCCCATGTGCACATGCAGCCGGAGCAAACGCTGCAGGCGCATATCGATCTGAAAGGGCGGTGGCTGCTGCCGATTCACAACGGCACCTTCGACCTGGCCTTCCACGCCTGGCACGAGCCCTTCGACCGCATCATGGCCCTGGCCTGGGAGCGCAATGTCTCGATCACCACTCCGGCAATGGGCCAGGCGTTCCGCCTGAACCAGCCCGAGCGCGGGCAGGCCTGGTGGCTGGAAGTGGAGCCTCAACCGGTCAACGAACACGCAGCAAGCTGAGCAGGTGGCCCGCTTGGAAAAGAGTTTTTCATCGAATTTCTGCTCTGCGACAAAGGGCAAATGAGAGTGCGATGATCCCGCGGGAATTTTATTTCCGGGAGGATGTTTCGATGGACAGCCACTGTAAGAAGCTTTGGAAAATAGGGGTGCCTTGTGCCCCAGCCCAACCGCTACCCCCGCCAATGAACGCCGCCGACGTACCCGCTTCACCACCCCATGCAGCACCCACCTCTATTGTCTTTGGCACCGAGCAGGCTGCGGGCGCCATGCTCGTCCCTGGGTATAACGCCCTGGCGCCCCATCTACGGCCGGTGCGTGACCCCGCGCTATCACTTGTCGCCCTCAGCGGCGAGGACCCTACCGAACCAGTGATGGTAGAGGTACCGCTCGTGTTGAATAACACCACGTTCACCGCCACGCGGGCGTTGACGGGCTATCGGGTCGGGTATGTCGAGCGCTATGTGCAGGGCAATCACGTTGAACGGGTCGAACACAGTGAGGCCTTGCACCGAGTCTTCGACACCCTGCGCAGGGCCGGTGTCCAATGGGTAGCGGTGGACATGCAGCGCAGCGGCGACAGTCAGCAGGCCTGTCGTGAAATCGATGAGCGGGTGGCAGGCCTTCGCCTGGATGCCTTGGTGTCGGAAGATCCAGAAGCCGCCTTTCATAACGCCTCGAGAAGCGGATACCCCACGGTGTGTGAAACCCTGGAGGATGGCTCCAGAGTCTGGTTTTACGGTGCACGCTGGGCAGGTGATCGTTTGGCGGCACTGGTACGCGCTTACCGCCAGCTACGGCCATAGAGGTTATTGAAGACTACGTCGGGCTGGGAAGAGTAGGGCGCAGCAGCAGGATTCGCCCGAAATAGTGATGGGGTGTCGGCTCTTAGACTGGTGCGGTGTTATCGACCGATAACGCTCACATCCAGTTAGACAGAGGGGAACTTCATGATCGGACCAGTTTCGGTAAGCGGATGGGCAACAGGCCTGCTTCAGGAGCTTTCAAACCCTGTGCAAGGTTTCAAGAGTGCCTGCCAAATGTCAGTGGAGATGGGCCAAGGAGGCGGCGTTACCTCAGAGTCACTATTGAGGGACTCGCTCAAGCAGATTGCCAATATTGATCGTGGGCTACAGGGCGGCAATGCGTTTTTGGAAACCAACCCGGATGCCATGAGGGAGGCGAAGGCCCGCGACCAGGAACGTGCCAATGGCCGCGTACTCAAGCACTTGCATGGGGTGCCGATAGCGCTGAAGGATGTCTTCGAAACCAACGACCGCATGCAGACCAGTGCAGGTTCGAAGGCCTTGGTAGGCGCGCCGGCCACTAAAACCGCCAAGGTTGTCGAAAATTTGTTGAAGCACGGGGTGGTGATTGTGGGGAAAACCAATATGAGTGAGCTGTCCAACTTTCGGTCACTATTACCTGCGGATGGCTGGAGCTCTCGAGGTGGCCAGACGCTGAACCCTCATCGACTCGGAGGGCCGGTGGCTGGGTCGAGTTCAGGTTCGGCAGTGGCGGTCGCCCAAGGGCATGTGCCTGTGGCACTGGGGTTGGAAACCAACGGATCGATCATCAGCCCCGCCGCCTACAACGGTGTGTTTGGCCTGAAAACAACGACGGGCCTTGTCAGTACCGAAGGCGTCATGACCAGCACTCGCATGGATGCGGTGGGGACTTTTACCCGCAATATCTGTGATGCGGCAGAAGCGCTTAACGCAATGACCGAGACCACTGCCTACACCAAGGGCCTGCGCTCCGACGCCTTGAAGGACAAGCGAATTGGCTATACCCCTTTACCTGAGTTGTCCGCTGAGGAGGCCAAGGACCCGGCCAAGCGAGCAGACCGCAAGCACTATGAGGCGGCGCTCGACGTGATGAAGGCCCAAGGGGCGATTCTGGTGCCGGTGGCGCGGTTGGATGCTGGCGTCCCCGAACAAACCTATGTCGATTATAACAACGCGCTGTTCTCGGACGTCAGGCAAGCGCTGGAAGACTACCTGGCTGGGCGAGAAGGTTTGCCGGTCAAATCACTCTCTGAGCTGATTGCTTTTATCAACCGCACCCAAAAACCTGGTGAGCCTGACCAGAAACAGCTGGAAATGATCAATGGGGTGCAGACCAGCAAGAAAGATCGCGATGCGCTGTGGAAAGCCGTTCTTCCTATATTTCAGAACACCATTGATGACCCCATGAAGGAGCACAAGCTCGACGCCATGGTGTCGAACTTCCAGTCCGACAGTTATTTTTTCAGCGCTGCGGCCGGGTACCCAGGCATATCCGTTCCGTCAGGCATGGATGAAGACGGCATGCCCACGGCACTTTACGTGTATGGCTCCGCCAACAGTGAAGCCACCTTGCTGTCAGTCGCCTATGGTTATGAACAAGCCTCACAGGCCATTCAAAAACCGGCTTTTCTCCCAGGTGCTCCCTTCACACCGACACCTGCCAGTACAGAGGACGTGGTTGAGACTACTGACACTTGAGTTTGAATCAGCCTCTGCAGACGGCTGCCTCGCAGAGGTTGTGCCAGGGTTCAATCGACCGCCACGGGTGCATTTGAAACCATTGAGGTGCCCGGAGAAACGCCTGGACTCTACGCACCATTGGGTTGAGGCGTTTGTGAGTCAATGGTTGCGGTGGTTGAACCCATCAACCGGGAAATGAGGCCTTGCGCAGAAGGTTGCGCTGCGGCGGTATCAAACCGCCGCGCACTCATCCCCCACCCCGGCGCGAACCCCGGGAAAAATACCAGCCCTTCGGCCTCCAGGCGAAACGCCAGGATCAAACGAGTTTCATCGTCCACGTCGCCGTGGCCTTCCAGTTTCTCAATTGCTTGCACCGCCACGCCAGCCTGGCGAGCCAGCTCTTCGCGGCTCCAGCCCAGCATGACGCGCGCCTGCGCGCAGTGTTTGGTGGTGAATTGATGCAAGACGATCTGTTGTTCTACGAAAGAACTCATTGCCAGAGAGGACATGGGGTTTCTCCAGGTTCGACAGGGGAGGCGCAACTATACTGTGTTTTTGTACAGTTGTTTCTACCGCTCATCCACTGGCGTTGCAACCCCTTATGATTCCAGCCCTGGTGCCTCACGAATAATCAGGTGATCCAGGTTCTCGATCCTGGCGCTGAATACCCCGAACGTCTGCTCGGGTTTTTTCTGGCTGGGCACCTGCACAAGCTGCGGCGTGACCCCGTAGAAAAAGCAATACAGCGGCCGTTCGCTGCTGGCTGCCGCCTTGATCTGTTCCAGGAATGCCGTGCGCTTGCGGTAGTTTTCGATAAGCTTTTTGCTCAGGTAGACATTTACCGAATAGGGCTTTTTGTCGAGCCACACCTTCTTTTCGAAGTCGATGCGAAAACTGCTGGTGTAGTCTTTGATGGTCTTGATCTTGCCCCAGTAAATCAAACCCTGGTTGTCTTGCAGGTATTCAATCTTCTTGAAGAATGCCCAGTAGGTCGCCGTGTGCTCACCGATCTTCAAAGGCATTGCCTTGAGCTTGTCCTTTTCATCGATGTTGGACACGTAGCACTCCACTGGGTGTGCGAATACGCTGGTTTTGTCCGGGATCGAGTCATTGCTGCCAGAAGAGGTGGTAGCGCAGTTTGCGGGCACTTTCGTCGGCTCCTGCAGGACGCTTCCAGCGGTGCCGACTACCGGCGTTCTAGGCTCGTACAGTCGCCGCGTCAGCACAAGTTCCGATGGAAAATTTTCCTCACGCTCGTCGTCATTTTCACCCATCGCAGGTTTATGGCTGCCGGCATAGCGGCAGCCGTCGATATGCCGCGTGCCGGGTTTGTTCTTGAAGTGCGGCGTGCGCTGGTAGTTGACGTTCTTGGCATTGAAGGTACTCAACGCATTGGCGCTATCGAACGCCGCACGGCAGGCGTCGTTGGGGCACAGGAAGCTGTCCTTGTCGGAATCGAAGGCGGTAGTTTCATCGAAATTCAGATCTCGCACGTCGTAGATCGACAGCTTGTCGTCGAGACTCAGGCTGTAGGCCGTGTCGAATTTCATAGGGCTCGGGTCCGTCAGAGGTTTGGCTATTAATAGCCGGATCTTGCGTAAATATCAGCAAGAAACTGCCACGCGTCGCCCGCTCAAGAAACACAGGGTGCCGCCCATGGCCGTGAGTGCGGCCAGGGCAAAGAACATGCTGGTGGGCGCCGCATTGATCAGCAGATAGCCACAAATCATCGGGCTCATTGCCCCGCCAAACGCGGCCAGGTTCTGTGCGCCGTAATAACTGCCCCGTAGTGCATCCGGCGCGATGGTGTCGATAAACAGAAACTCCGAGGGGTAGATGATCATCTCGCCCAGGGTGAACACGAACATTGCCAGGCACCAGGTCAGCAGACTGTGCGCCTGGCTGAAGCCGACTAACCCGGCAATAAACAGCAGGGTGCCCAGCACGATCCAATGGCGCAGTTGCTCGCGCTTGAGAAATCGGCCGATTTGGTACTGCATCAAAATCACGGTGATGGCGTTGCAGGCGAGCACCGCAGACAGAATTTTCAGTGCCTGGTCGGGTGTGTAGGCCACTAGCAAAAACTGCGACAGATACAGGGTGTAGCGCCCATGGACGATGGTGCTCAACAGGCTGCCGCTGGTGAAGAGGATCAGCGTGCGGTCGCTGCGCAAGGTGCGCAAGGTGCTGAGGAAGCTTTGAGGCTTATGACTGTCGTCGCGCTGGGTCGGCGCAATGCCGATCATCAGGAACAGGCTGCCAAAGGCAATGGCGCTGGCGATCAAAAACGGTGCCCACGGCAATTGGCCGGCAATCACTACGCCCAACATCGGGCCCGTGGCATAGCCGACATTGGTCAGGGTGTAGCGCAGGGAAAACACCTTGGCGCGCTCACCCACCGGCAGGTTTTCGCTGATGATCGCCTTGGAGCCGATCAGGAACAGCGCTGACGCGGCTTCAGTCACAACAAGGGTCAGCGTGGTGAGGTAGAGGTTGCTGGCAAAGGTCAGCAACAAAAAACCGATGGAGCTGGAGAGCATGGCCAGGATCAACAGCTTGCGCTTCTCCAGGCGGTCGATGATGTAGCCGCCGTACAAACCCAGGAGCGTGGCGATGAACACGGCGACCCCCATCAGCAGGCCGATGTCCTGCTGGTTGAGGCCTAGGCGTGTGCTCAGCCAGAGGGCCAGCAACGGGCTGGTCATGGCACGGCTGACCACGATGGTCACCGAGCAGATCATCAGGCGACGGATTACCAGGGAGTAGGTGGCCACGGTGGGGTGGGCTCCTTGTGATTCTTACCTACACGACTCAGATCACCAGCGAACGCAGATTGAGTGTGGGAGCTGGCTTGCCTGCGATAGCGGAGTAACAGCCAACATTGTTTTAGCTGACCCACCGTTATCGCAGGCAAGCCAGCTCCCACATTCGATGGCGTTATTGGCCAGAGTTGATGGTGATTTTCTCGACCGCCCCCTGTTCCAGATCCCACTTCTTCAGGATCTTGCCGTAAGTTCCGTCATCAATCATGCCCTGCAATGCCTCACTGATCGCCGTGACCAACTCGGTATTGCTCTTCTCAATCCCAAGCCCGGTGAATTGCTTGGAAATCGCCAGCCCCACCGGCTTGTACTTGCCCTTGTCCAGCGACATCAAATAAGGAATGGTCTCGCTGCCCTGCATCGCCGCATCCAGGCGGTTCTGCTGCAACTGCGCCCGCGCATCTGCCGAGCCTTCGGTGCCGATCACCACGATTGCCGGCTTACCCGCCGCTTCGCAGTTTGCCTTGCTCCAGGCGGTAATTTCCGACGGCCAGGTGGTGCGGCGGCTGGTGCCGACTTTTTTACCGCACAGGTCGGTCAATTCCTTGATCTCTTCGCGCTTGGCCAGGGTGTACAACTGTGGGCCGCTGGTGAAGTAGTCGATGAAGGTCACGGCTTTCTGGCGCTCGGCGGTATCGGTCATGCCCGACAGCACGATGTCCACGCGCTTGGTGGTCAGGCCGCTGAGCATTTGTTCGAAGCCGGTTTCCTGCCATTTGATCTTCACGCCCAGTCGCTCGGCCAGGGCGTTGCCCAGGTCGAAATCGAAACCGGTGAGTTTGTTGGTGGCCGGGTCCTTGAAGTCCATCGGCGGGTAGTTCGGCACGATGGCCGCGCTGATCTCACCCTTGTCCTTGATGGCTTGCGGCAAGGCCGCGAATACACACGAGGAGGCCATCAGGCCTGCAAGCAAGGTAGGGATAAATATCTTCTTCATAGGGGCGTTCTCGTTAGTTTTTTAGTTAAGTGCGAACGGCAGAAATAAAGCTTTGGGTACGCGGGTTTTGTGGGCTTATTAGAATGTCTTCCGGGCTGCCGGCTTCCACAATCTGGCCGGCGTCCATAAACACCATGCGGTTGGACACTTCGCGAGCGAAGCCCAATTCATGGGTGACCACGATCATGGTCATGCCGGTGGTGGCCAAATCGCGCATCACCGACAGCACTTCGCCTACCAGCTCCGGGTCGAGGGCTGAGGTGGGTTCGTCAAACAGCATCAACTTGGGGCGCATCGCCAAGGCTCGGGCGATTGCCACACGCTGTTGCTGGCCACCGGACAACTCCACTGGGTAGGCATTGCGCTTGTCCGCCAGGCCAACGCGGGCCAGCAGTTCCAGGGCATCTTCGATGGCTTCCTTGGGCGAGCGCTTGAGCACCTGGCACGGGCCTTCGATGATGTTTTGCAACACAGTCATGTGCGGGAACAAATTAAAGCGCTGGAACACCATGCCGGTGGCCAGGCGCTGGCGGGCGATCTGCGCTTCGTTCATCTCGTGCAGCTTGTTGCCGACCACTCGATAACCAACCAATTCGCCATCGACCCACAGGCCGCCCTTGTCGATCTTTTCCAGCTGATTGACGCAACGCAGCAGGGTACTTTTGCCCGAGCCGGACGGGCCGATGATGCACATCACTTCGCCTTGCTCGACCTCTATATTGATGTCACGCAGGGCGTGATACTGGTCGTAATACTTGTTCAGGTTGACAGCCTTGACGATGCTTCTCATGGGGCAAATCTCCTCAACCCAGGCTTACGAACGCTTGCCGGCGCCGCGGGCAAAACGACGCTCGAGGCGACTTTGACCAAATGAAAGAACAGTCACCACCGCCAGGTACCAGATGCCCGCCACAATCAGCAGCTCCATCACCCGGGCGTTGGCGTAGTAGATGTTTTGCGCGTTGTGCAGCAGTTCCGAGTACTGGATCACACTGGCCAGGCTGGTCATTTTCACCATGCTGATGAACTCGTTGCCTACGGGCGGGATGATCACGCGCATCGCCTGCGGCAGAATGATCCTGCGTAGCGCCTGCAGGCTCGGCATGCCGATGGACTTGGCCGCCTCGTATTGGCCGGTGTCCACCGACAGCAAGCCGGCACGCACCACTTCAGCGGTATAGGCGCCCTGGTTAATGCTCAAGCCGAGCAGGGCGGCCACGAAGGGCGTCATCAGGTCGACGGTGTCGATGCTGAACAGGCCCGGAATCGCGATCACCGGGAAGATCAACGCCAGGTTGAACCACAGCAGCAGCTGCAAAATCAGCGGTGTACCGCGAAACAACCAGGTATAGGTGATGGCCACGTAACGCAGGATCGGGTTGGCCGACATGCGCATGATCGCCGTGATCACGCCGATCACTACGCCCAATGCCATCGCCAGGATCGACATGACGATGGTGTTCACCAGGCCCCAGAGGATGGCTTGCGACGTAAGGAACTGGCCAATGTAGGACCATTCGATCTGGCCATTGGCAAACGCGCGCAACAGCGCCGCCAACACAATCACGATCAGGGTGGCAAAAAACATCCGCCCGTAATAGCGCCGCGGCACATGCTCGTACTGGGTGATATCGAACTGGTTTTCGGACAACTTGCGCTCGGCTTCCAAGCGCTCGGCCGGGGTTTGGTTCATGCTGCTACTCCAAAACTAATGATGCTCTAACCGATGTACACGGTGTTACGGTTGAAACCCGGTCAAATGTGGGAGCTGGCTTGCCTGCGAAAGCGCCGGTGAGCTCACCACACCTACCAAGGCTTAAATCCGAAACCCCTGATAACTCTCAGCCCACTTCTGCTGTTCAGCCAAAGCAATCTTCAACCGCCCAATCTGCTCCTTCACCCGCTCCGGCGCCGTCCCACCCCACCCACTACGCGCCGCAATCGCCGCCTCCAGGGTCAGGCAGTCGCGCACGTCCGGGGTGAGTCGCCCATCCACCTCGGCCAACATCGCCGGTGAGGCTTGCCACAACTCAATCTCATGCTGCTCACAGGCCTGCACCAGCGCGCCGGTAATCTCATGCGCCTCCTTGAACGGCACACCACGGGTGGCCAGCCAGTCCGCCACCTCAGTCGCCAAGGTAAAGCCCATTGGCGCCTGGCGCCGCAACTCCTCTACCTGCACCTTCATGGTCGCCACCATGCCGGCCATCGCCGGCAACACCAGCAGCAAGGTGTCCACGCTATCCAACACGCTGTGCTTGTCTTCACTCAAATCGCGGTTGTACGACAGCGGCAGCGACTTGAGCGTCGACATCAGCCCGGTCAGGTTGCCGATCAAACGCCCGGCCTTGCCCCGCGCCAATTCGGCAATGTCCGGGTTCTTTTTCTGCGGCATGATCGAACTGCCGGTGGCGTAGGCATCGTCCAGCACTACCCAGCAAAACTGGCGCGACGACCACAGGCAAAACTCCTCCGACAGCCGCGAAATATTCACCCCGAGCATGCCGGCCACAAACAGGAACTCCGCCACATGGTCACGGCTGGCGACGGCGTCGATGGAGTTTTCGCATGGCCCGGTGTAACCCATTTCCCTGGCCGAGTGCTCTGGCTGACGCGCTATCGCCGAACCTGCCATGGCGGCCGCGCCCAATGGCGACAGGGCCGTACGCGCATCCCAATCCACCAGGCGCTGCACATCGCGCAGCATCGACTGCGCGTGGGCCAGCAAGTGATGGGCGAACACAATGGGTTGCGCCTGCTGCAAATGGGTGAAGCCCGGGCAGATGCTCTCCACATGTTGCTCGGCCTGCTCAACCAGCGCCTGCTGCAAACCCAGCACCTCGTTGGCGATGGTGCGCGCATGGTCACGCAGGAACAGGCGCAGGTCGTTGGCCGTCTGGTCATTGCGCGAGCGTCCGGCGCGCAACTTGCCGCCCAGGGCGCCCAGGCGCTCGGTCAATACGCGTTCGATAAAGGTGTGCACGTCCTCGTCATCCAGGGTGGGATGCAGGCGACCGGCGGCGAAATCCTCACCGATACGGTCCAGGGCTTCGAGGGTGCGCAGGGTTTCCGACTCATCCAGCAAACCGGCGCGCTGCAACTCACGGGCATGGGCACGGGAGCCGGCCAGGTCGTAGGGCGTCAGGCGAAAATAACGCTCTGGGCAACGCGACAACGCGGCCAACGCCGCAGACGGACCGGTCTTGAAACGAGCGCCCCAAAGGCGGTCGGTGGGCTGGGACATGGGTATTCCTCACGCTTGTTTTTAGAAGAGTCGGAGGCAGTTTCAACAGAAGTTTATCGGTGTAGAACCGGCATCTGACGCGCCGTATTCAAGGTTGCCAAGGGCGGATGTTTATGTTCATTATCGCCGCCTGGCTATGTTCAAGGATTGGGTTCAAGCCTGTTGAATATGGCACTCGAGGTCAACGCGCATTATGGAAACCCCACTTTCCACTTCTGGAAACCTGCCGCCAAAACCCGGCACACGAGCACCGCTGCAACTGAGTGGGCTGGACTTCAAATTGCTGCGGGTATTTATGGCCGTGGTCGAAGCCGGCGGCTTCAGTGCTGCGCAAAACGAGCTGAACGTGGGCCTGGCGGCCATCAGCAAACAGATCTCCGACCTCGAGATTCGCATCGGCATGCGCCTGTGCACACGGGGCCGCGAAGGGTTCGGGCTGACCGAAGAAGGCAAGTTGGTGTATCAGGCATCCATCGAGTTATTTACCTCAGTGGACAGTTTTCGCGACAAGCTTAGTTCGGCGCAAAACGAACTGATCGGCGACCTGAGTGTGGGCGTTATCGATAACACCGTCTCTGACGTCAATTCCCCGCTGATTACCGCCCTGGGCAACTTACATCGCCAATCGCCAAAAATAAGATTGCGCCTACATGCCTCGCAATTGGACGAAGTTGAACGCGGAGTAGTGGAAGGGCGCTTGGTCGCCGGCATTGTCCCGGTGTACCAACGCCGTGAAGAATTCGACTACTTCCCGCTCTACGAAGAAAAGGCCCACGCCTACTGCGCCGTAGGGCATCCCTTGTTCACTGCGAGCGACATCACCCCCGATGCGCTTCGCCAATACGAAGTGGTCAACCATCGGTATGCGATCCATCGCGACAAGGCCAACTTCGTCAGCCACGACAGCCAGTCCGCCTCGGCTTCACAAGTGGAAGCCGTCGCCATCCTGATCCTCACCGGCCGCTTCCTGGGCTTTCTGCCAGAACACTACGCCACGCCACTGGTGAGGGAAGGGCGCCTGCGCGCACTGTGCCCACAGCAGGTTCATTTAAGCACCGCGTTCAACCTGATCCTGCGCCACAACGCGCCACGGAGCCCGATGGTCAAAGCCTTCGCCACAGCCTTGGGCGTGGACCTCAAAGCTACGACATAGCTCTCCCGAGCTACGCAGATCAAATGTGGGAGCTGTCGAGCCCCAGCGAGGCTGCGATGGGATCGCCTCGGTCTCCCCGCCAACCTCACCCCCGCATCACCGCTGCAACCGAGCTCGCTTTTTCTTCTTCGCATGAAAATGTCGAAAATGCGCATCCTGCGCCGCAGCCAGCAACTCTCGATCCCCGCGCGTATCGCCCCAGGCCCTGAGCCGATACTCCCCCAGGTCGCCATACACCGCCTCAAGCCGCAGCACCTTATTCTCACAACGGCAATTATTCCCGGTGAGCTTGCCGGTCAGCACCCCATCCACCACCTCAAGCTCAGTGCCGATCAAGCGGATGCCAAGCCGGTCGGCAAACGGCTGCAACACCAACGCCGGCGACGCCGAACACAGCGTCACCACCGCCCCGGACTTCACCTCATCCGCCACTGACTGCAACCCGCTCGGGCGCATCAGCTTGCTCCAGCGCGCCTGGCAATATTCCTGCGCTTGCTGCTCAACCCAAGCCTTCTCCACCCCGGTCATAAAGGTGCGAATCAACTGCGCCTTTAACTCATCCCGGCTGATCTGCCGCACCAAAAACCGCAGCCCCGGCACCGCCAGCTTGACCATCCGGCCATAAAACTCACCGGGGCCAAAGGCAAACTTGAGGAAGGGCACGAAACTGTCGTGGTGGGTGAGGGTGCCGTCGAAGTCAAAGACGGAAAGTACTTTGGCGTCTGCGGGGCCGGCTTCGAGCATGTCTGGGTTCACGGGTGGTCCTTATCAGGTAGGGCGGTTTCATAGCGTTGTGACTGGCGCTTGCCTGCCGGGGTTCAGGTTGACGGTTCAGCCTGGTCGCTGCGGGTCAGCCTCTGCGCTCTTTTGTGTGCGTGCGACGGTCCATGCGTTTATGGCGATACGAGTTTACTACCCCTGAGCCAGGAGTGGGGCTTCCGAGGTTCCGGCACGCTCATTCGAGAGCGAGTGCAGTTAGGTCTTACAAGTGTTTTGGCCGACTGATTGGAGTGTGGGTTAAATTTCCTACATACCACTCGCACCACTTAAAGCGAACTTTCCGATATTTCCTATTTGCTATTTTTCGTATGGTAAATGCCAAAAACAACAAGGCGTTAACCCTATGGCAAACCACGGCTACATGACCATCAGCTGCAAATCCCAAGGTCTGATTTCTGCAAAGTGTTCGACTCAAGACTCTATCGGCAACAAGTGGCAGGAGGGGCACTGCGACGAGATAATGGTGCTGTCCTTCCACCATAATATGGCTAACAGGGGCAACGTCAGGGCGTCGAGTCATGGGCCGATTGCCATTACCAAAAATATCGACAAATCTTCACCCTTGCTGGCGGTAGCGCTTTCCAACAGGGAAGAGCTCAACTGCGTCATCAACTTTTACCGTATCGCCCAATCGGGCTGGCATGAAAAATACTACAGCGTCGATATTCGAGGCTGCATCATCACCGACCTCACTGTCGACGTACCGCATTCTGTTTTGCATATTGATGCAGAGGCACAAGAGCATGTTGCGCTTAAATATCGTGAAATAATCTGGACTCATCATCAGGCGGGAACAAGTGGCTTCAGTACTTGGGAGACAGGCCGGTGAATAAAAAATATGAAAAACAGCAACCCACATTTTACGATATCTGGGTGGTTAGTCAGGCTGCAGCGTATCTGACTAACCAAGCTTGTACCATCAGTGCTCGGAATATTAATGATGGGGTTGTTCGGTTACAGTTCAATCGGGAGGTGGCTTATTACGCGCGGAGTATTGTTAGGGATGTTGAGGAAGGCAGGAAAACAATTGATCAGGGGTTGAAGGAAATAAAGCGCGAACAAAAAAGCCTCATAAACCAATCCCTGGAGGTGGGGAGCAAAGGCATCGGGGTTATCGCGGGCGCACTTCAGTTTGCGACTGGGGCAGGAATTTGCTACGCCTCAGTCGGTACGCTGTGTTTGCTGGCGGGTATCCCGATCATGGCACACGGCGCTAATAATATTTATGAGAACGGTCGCAATTTAATGAATGATGTCTCAGATACAGCGGGACCAGTCAGGAGCGCATATCGCGCCGCAGCAACGTCATTTGGATATGGTGAGCGTGAAGGCGACCTAGCCTACGGTGGTACTGATATAGGATTGTCAATGTACAGTCTTGGTAGGCGTGTGATTAAACCTGACGCATGGCGATTGTTTAGATACATAAGATCAGATAAAGAACGGGCTTATAAAACTATGGGTGCCGCGCCGTTAGGGTTGGAAGCTTATACCGACTACGAGACCGGTAGGCAAATATATAAAAGGCTTAATGAATGATTGTGCTCTGGTCTGCGTTGTTTGTGATGGGTGGCGTATGGTCCGCTTATGCTCTGAAAAGGAGGTTTTCTGGGTGTGATTTGAATCATATAAAGCTGTATTCTTGTGTGGTCTATAACGGCTATTTTGTGGTGTCCTATATTGAGGTTATTAAGTATGGCGAGTTTCCTTTTTTTGGGATTAGGACTGATTTTATTATTCAATATCCCATCATCGAGTGGATTGCCTTTTTCGGCATATTGGCTCACGGATTTGCACTTCCGATGAAGTGGAAGGTCAGGCGCTGGTTCTGAACGAAAAAAGAGAGTGTAGGCTTGTCGGAGGCAGAGAGTACTCAGGCCTTAGGTTCGGCTTCGAGCATGTCTGGGTACACGGGTTGGCCTAGGTCCTATCTAATAGTATTAAGCATGCATCAGCTATGACAATAGGAGCCTACTCCCGTGCCAGTCTTCCGATCTTGGCGTAAAGCCTTTCGCTAAAAGCCTCCCGACCACTCGACCGATGACAACGCTGATGGCAATTGGGCACAAGGCTACAGCATTGGTGATGCGATCCGAGCCCTTCTGGGCCAGGTGCTTGACGTGATGGACTTCAAGAAATAGCAAATTCCTTTTTTACCGACGAAAAAAAGCCCTGAACATGCCAGGGCTTCCTTTAGCGCTTAGTCCGGATCAATCCCAGCTCAACGCGCCGCCGGTCTGATACTCGATCACACGGGTCTCGAAGAAGTTCTTCTCTTTCTTCAAGTCCATGATCTCGCTCATCCACGGGAACGGGTTAGTCGTGCCTGGGTACTCTTCCTTCAAGCCGATCTGCGACAGGCGACGGTTAGCGATGAACTTGAGGTAATCCTCCATCATCGCCGCATTCATGCCCAACACCCCACGAGGCATGGTGTCACGCGCGTATTCAATCTCCAACTGCGTACCCTGCAGAATCATCTGGGTCGCTTCTTCCTTCATCTCGGCATCCCACAGGTGCGGGTTTTCGATTTTGATCTGGTTGATCACGTCGATACCGAAGTTCAGGTGCATCGACTCATCGCGCAGGATGTACT